>JASHTN010000203.1 GCA_030040525.1 Gammaproteobacteria bacterium
GGCAAGACCACGCTGATCACGAAGCTGATCCCGCTGCTCGTCGGCCGCGGACTCAAGGTGGCGACGGTGAAGCACGCGCACCACTCCTTCGAGGTGGATCAGCCCGGCAAGGACTCCCATGCGATGCGCGCGGCCGGCGCGAGCGAGGTGATCGTGTCGTCTGCGCGGCGCTGGGTGCAGATGCACGAGCTCGGCGCCGAGACGGAGGCGACGCTGCCGCAGCTGCTCGGGCGGTTGACGGCCTGCGATCTCGTGCTGGTCGAGGGTTACAAGACCGCGAGGCACCCGAAGCTCGAGGTCTTCCGCCGCGCCATCGGCATGCCGCCGCTGCACGTCACGGACCCGCGCGTCGTCGCGGTGGCGGCCGATCGGCCGTTTCCGGACGCCGCCATCCCGGTGGTCGGTCTCGACGACATTGCGGCGATCGCCGAGCTGGTGTGCGCGCGCGCCGAGCCGCTGCAGGCAGTCCTCGCGGCGCTCGGGTCGGCACCGCGCGCTTCGGCCGGCGAGCCGGCGAAGCGTTAGCCTCCGACGTCGGCGAGGCGCTCGGCGGAGCGCGACTCTCCCGCAGCTTTCCCGACCGGCGCGACGCGCACCGCGCAGAACTTGAACTCGGGGATCTTGCCGGAAGGATCGAGCGCGGGGTTCGTGAGCAGGTTGGCAGCCGCCTCGGCGTAGCAGAAGGGCACGAACACCATGCCGACCGGGACGTCCGGGTCCGCGCGCACCTTGAGCTCGACGGCGCCGCGGCGCGTCTCGAGCCGCAGCATCTCCCCGGCAACCATATCGAGCCGGCGCAGCTCGCGCGGCGAGAGGAACGCGATCGCCTCGGGCTCGAGATCATCGAGGACGCCGGCGCGGCGCGTCATCGCACCCGTGTGCCAGTGCTCGAGCACGCGCCCCGTCGAGAGCACCATCGGGTATTCCTCGTCGGGCACCTCGTCCGGCGGACGGATGCGCGCCGGCACGATCCTGCCGCGCTTGTTGGCGGTCGGGAACCCGTCGCTGAAGATGATGGCGTTGCCGGGCTGATCGGGTCCGTCGACCGGATAAGTCACCGCCCCCTCGCGCTCGAGGCGCTCCCAGGTGATGTTCCGGAGCGAGGGCATGGTGCTGGCCATCTCGGCGAAAATCTCCGGGGGTCCGGAGTAGTTCCAGTTGAGCCCGATGCGCCGGGCGATCTCCTGGATGATCCACCAGTCCTGGCGAGCATCGCTCGGTGCGGGCACGACGGGACGCGCCAACTGCACACGCCGGTCGGTGTTGGTAAATGTGCCGGTCTTCTCGGCGAACGCCGAGGCGGGCAGCACCACGTCGGCGTAGAAGGCGGTCTCGGTGAGGAACAGGTCCTGCACGACCAGGTGCTCGAGCTTCGCGAGCGCCTCGCGCGCATGGGTCAGATCCGGATCCGACATCGCCGGGTTCTCGCCCTCGATGTACATGCCGCGGATCTCGCCTGCGTGAATGGCGTTCATGATCTCCACCACGGTCAGGCCCTTCTTCGGATCGAGCTTCGTGCCCCAGAAGGTCTCGAAGAGTTTGCGCACATCTGCGCTCTCGACCGACTGATAGTCGGGGTAAACCATGGGAATCAGCCCCGAGTCTGAAGCGCCCTGCACGTTGTTCTGGCCGCGCAGCGGATGCAGTCCCGTGCCCGGGCGCCCCACCTGGCCGGTGATGAGCGCGAGGGCGATCAGGCAGCGCGCGTTGTCGGTGCCGTGAACGTGCTGGCTGATGCCCATGCCCCAGAAGATGATCGAGGCGCGGGCGCGGGCGTAGAGCCGCGCCACCTCGCGGATGGTCGTCGCATCGACTCCGCAGACCTCCGCCATGCGCTCGGGAGTGAAGCCGGCGACGTTCTCCCTGAGCGCCGCGAAGTTCTCGGTGTACGCGGCGATGTACGCCTCGTCGCAGAGCTTCTCGGCGATGATCACGTGGATCATGGCGTTCAGGAGCGCCACATCGGTGCCCGGCTTGAACATGAGGTTGCGGTAGGCGTGGCGCGAGAGCCCCTGGCCGCGCGGGTCGATGACGATGAGCTTCGCGCCCTTCTGCTTGACGGCGTTCTTGATGAAGGTTGCCGCTACCGGGTGGTTCACCGTGGGGTTGGCGCCTATGACGATGATCACTTCCGCATCGAGCGCCGCCTCGAACGGCGCGGACACCGCGCCCGAGTTGATGCCTTCCATCAGCGCGGCCACCGACGAGGCGTGGCACAGTCGCGTGCAGTGATCGACGTTGTTCGAGCCGAAGCCGGTGCGCACCAGCTTCTGGAACAGGTAGGCCTCCTCGTTCGAGCCTTTGGCGGAGCCGAAGCCGGCGAGCGCCTTGGGACCGTGCGCGTCGCGCAGCGCCTTGAGCCCGCTTGCCGCGCGTGCCAGCGCCTCCTCCCAGGTCGCCTTGCGGAAGTGCGTCCAGGGGTCGATGGGATCGACCTGGTCGTTGGCGCGCTTGCCGACGTGATCGAGACGGATGAGCGGTGTGGTCAGGCGGTGCGGATGAGTGATGTAGTCGAAGCCGAAGCGGCCCTTCACGCACAGGCGGTTGTGATTGGCCGGCCCGTCGCGTCCCTCCGCGTAGACGATCCGGTCATTCTTGACCTTGTACGAGACCTGGCAGCCGACGCCGCAGTACGGACAGAGCGAATCCACCTCGCGGTCGGGGTAGACGATGCGGCTCTGCTCCTCGTCCAGGTAGGCGGCCGGCATGAGCGCGCCGGTCGGACAGGCCTGCACGCACTCCCCGCACGCGACGCAGGTCGACTCGCCCATCGGATCGTCGAAGTCGAAGACGATCTTGGCGTGGTGACCGCGGTAGGCCATGCCGATGACGTCGTTGACCTGCACCTCGCGGCAGGCGCGCACGCAGAGATTGCACTGGATGCAGGCGTTGAGATTGACGCGCATCGCCGGGTGACTGGCGTCCGACCCCCAGCGCTCCTCCGCCGGAAAGCGGTGGGTCCTGAGGCCGGCGAAATCGACCTGGCC
>JASHTN010000204.1 GCA_030040525.1 Gammaproteobacteria bacterium
AGCTCATCGACGCGCTCATCGACATGCCGTTCGCGCTGCCGACCGCGGTCTCGGGCATCGCCCTGACGACGGTATTCGCCGAGCACGGCTGGATCGGCCGCTACCTCGAGCCGCTCGGCATCAAGGTGGCCTATACCTGGCTCGGTGTGACGGTGGCGCTCACCCTGATCAGCATGCCCTTCAGCGTGCGCGCCATGCAGCCGGCACTGCTCGAGGTGCAGCGCGATCTCGAGGACGCGGCCGAGACGCTCGGCGCCACGCGCCTGTACGCCTTCCGCCGCATCATCCTGCCGACCGTGCTGCCGGCGCTGCTCACCGGCTTCACGCTCTCGTTCGCGCGTGCGGTGGGCGAATACGGCTCGGTGATCTTCATCGCCGGCAATCTGCCGATGAAGACCGAGATCACCCCGCTCCTGATCGTCATCCATCTCGAGGAATTCGACTACCAGGGCGCCGCGGCGCTCGGGCTCGTGATGCTGCTCATTTCCTTCGCCGTGCTCTTCACCATCAATCTGCTGCAGGCGTGGGGCCGCGGCCGCCTGCTGCGGAGCGCGCACTGATGGCCGCGCCCGCCACGCTCGAGCAGGCGCTCGCGCACGCCGACGCCCGCCCGGGTCAGCACACCTGGGTGCACACCATCGTGCGCTGGCTGTTCATCACGGTGTCGCTCACCTTCCTCGCGGCGCTGCTGCTCGCGCCGCTCGCGACGGTGTTCGCGATGGCGCTCGGTCGCGGGCTACTGCCGTACCTCGAGAGCTTCGCCGACCCGGACACCTCGAGCGCCGTGCGCCTGACGCTCACCACCGCCGCGGTGGTGGTGCCGGTCAATACGCTGTTCGGACTCGCGGCGGCCTGGGCGATCGCCAAATTCGAGTTCCGCGGCAAGAGCATCCTCATCACGCTCATCGACCTGCCGCTGGCCATCTCGCCGGTGATCTCCGGCATGGTGTTCGTGCTGCTGTTCGGGCTGCACGGCTGGTTCGGCCTGTGGCTGCAGGAGCACGACATCTCGATCGTGTTCGCGCTGCCGGGCATCATGCTCGCCACCATGTTCGTCACCTTCCCGTACGTGGCGCGCGAGCTGATTCCGCTGATGCAGCAGCTCGGCAACGACGAGGAGGAGGCGGCGATCACGCTCGGCGCGGGTGGCTGGCTGACGTTCTTCCGCGTCACGCTGCCGAAGATCCGCTGGGGGCTGCTCTACGGGGTTATCCTGTGCAACGCCCGCGCGATGGGCGAGTTTGGCGCGGTGTCGGTGGTATCCGGTCATATCCGCGGACTCACCAACACCATGCCGCTGGACATCGAGATCCTCTACAACCAATACGACTTCGTGGGCGCCTTCGCCGTCGCCTCGCTTCTCACGCTGCTCGCCGCGCTGACTCTCATCGTCAAGACGGCGGTCGAGCGCACCGGCTACCGGCGGCGCTGACCGATGCTGCAGCGCCTGAGAAGCCTGCCGCGCGCCGTCTGGCCCGCGCCCGAGCGCACCAGCCTCGGCTGGTGGCTGATCGCGATCCATGTCGCCATCGTGCTCGTGGTGGGCGGCGGCATCACCTGGTCGGCGAGCGGCATGCTGCACGACCTGGCGGACGATCAGGGCAAGGCGCGGGTGCAGCTCGCGGCCACCATCGCGCGCGAGGATCTGCGGCGCCTCGGCGAGGACGCCCTCGCCGGCGCCCGTGGGCTCGCCGACCGCCCGGTACTCGATCGTCTGGCCGCCGAGGGGCAGAAGGACGCGCTGCCGCCGATCCTCGCCCGCTGGTGCAGCGCGGATGCCTGCGCGGTGCTCGACGACAAGACGGTGGTGGCGGTCACCGGTCCGGCGATCGACTGGCCGCAGATCCTCACCGCGGCCGCGGAGCAGGGCCAGACGTTCATGGCGCTGCCGGCCATCGAGCGCATACCCGTGCTCGGCGCCTGGGCGCCGGTGAGCGGCGCGCCGCAGCTGCTGCGCGTGTTCGTGGTGCGGCGGCTGGACGCGCGCCTCGCCGCGACGCTGGCGCGCCAGGTCGGGACGGAGGTGCGGCTGATCGACTACCGCCAGTACACGTCCGCGCCGGTGACCGCCTTCACGCCGCTGTATGCGGCCGCGCTCGCCAACGGCCATTCCGCCGCGCAGCGCATCGCCTCGCAGGACACGTACGCGGCCTGCGCACCGGTGTTCGCCTCGAGCGGCGAGGCGATCGCGCTCATCGAGACGCTGCTGCCGGTCAGTGCCGTCGACACCGCCACCCGGCATCTGGTGCGCCGGCTGCTGCTCACGGCGCTGCTGCTGGCCGCAATCGCGGTGCTGGGCGGCGTGCTGCTCGCGCAGTGGGTTGCAGCCCCGGTGCGCGCCCTCACCCAGGCCGCCATGCGCCTCGGCGCGGGCGATTTCTCCGCCTCGATCCCGGCCGGCGGCGCCGCCGAGGTCGGCGCGCTGGCGCGTACCATGGAGGACATGCGGCGCAATCTCATCGACCTCACGAGCACGCTGCGCCAGCGCGAGGCGGAGGCACGCGCCGTGCTCGGTGGCATCGTCGAGGGCGTGTACGCGGTCGACCGCAACCGCGTGATCCGCTATCTCAACCCGCAGGCGGCCCGGCTGCTCGGGGTCACGCCCGCCGAGGCGGTCGGGCGCTTCTGCGGCGACGTGCTGCGGCCGCGCGAGGTGGAAGGCCGCCGGCCGTGCGAGACGTACTGCCCGATCGTGCAGGCGCGCGGCGCCGACAGCGCCAAAGCGGTCGAGCGGCTCGATGCAGGCCCGGGCGCACCGCGCACCACCGTGATCACCAGCGCTCCGCCGGTCGACGGCCTGCAGGTGCAGGTGATGCGCGATGAGACCGAGCTCGAGGCCGTGCGCCGCGCGCGCGACTCGGTGCTCGCCAACATCTCGCACGAGTTCCGCACGCCGCTCGCCGCGCAGCTGGCCTCGATCGAGCTGCTGCTCGCGGGGCTCGAGACGCTGCCCGCGAGCCAGCTGCAGGAGCTGGTGAGCTCGCTGCAGCGCGGCACGCTCAGGCTCACGCAGCTCATCGACAACCTGCTCGAGAGCGTGCGCATCGAGTCCGGGCAGCTGGCGATCCGCCTGCAGAGCGTGGCGCTCGCGGAGGTCGTGGCCGATGCGCGCGGCCTGATCGGGCCGCTGCTCGCGCAGCGCCGCCAGACGCTCGAGGAGTCGATCCCCGCGGACCTGGCGACGATCAGCGGCGACAAGCCGCGCCTCACCCAAGTGCTCGTCAACCTGCTCGCCAACGCCAGCAAGTTTGCGCCCGAGGGCAGCGTCGTGCGGGTCGGTGCCGCCGCGCGCGGCGCCGAGGTGCTGGTCTGGGTCGAGGACGAGGGTCCGGGTCCGGCCGGCACCGACTCCGCCGGGCTGTTCGCGCGCTTCCGGCGCGGGGCCGGCACCGAGCCGGAGCCCGCGGGCCTCGGGCTCGGGCTCTCGATCGTCAAGTCGATCATCGACCGGCATCGCGGCACGGTGAGCGCCGAGCGCACCGCGGCGGGCCGCACCCGCTTCACGGTGACGCTGCCGGCGGAAGGCCCCGCATGAAGGTCCTGATCGCCGACGACGACGCGGATCTGCGCGAGCTGATCGCCTTCGGGCTCGCGCAGGCGGGCTACCTCGTGATCAAGGTGGCCGACGGACCCCAGGCTCTCGAGCGCTTCGCGGCCGAGTCGCCCGATCTGGTGGTGCTCGACATCAACATGCCGGGAATGTCCGGCTTTGCGGTGTGCGAGGCGATCCGCCGGCGCTCGCGCGTGCCGGTGCTGATGCTCACCGTACGCGGCGAAGAGGAGGATCTGGTGCGCGCGCTCGACCTGGGGGCCGACGACTATCTCACCAAGCCCTTCAGCCCGCGCACGCTGCTCGCGCGCATCCGCGCGCTGCTGCGCCGCTCGGGGCTGGAAGCCGCCGCACCGCTCGCCGCCGGACGCGTGACGCTCGATGTCACCGAGCACACGGTGCAGATCGGCACGGCCGCGCCGGTGCGCCTGACCAAGCTCGAGCTGCGGCTGCTGCAGATGCTGCTGGTGCACGCCGGCCGCACCGTGAATTCCGACCACCTGCTGGTGCACGTCTGGGGCCATCGCAGCGGTGGCGACCGCCAGCTGCTGAAGCAGCTGGTGCATCGCCTGCGCCAGAAGATCGAGGCCGACCCGGCCGCGCCTTCGCTGCTGCGCACTGCGGCGGCCGGCTACAAGCTCGCGGTCGACTGACTACTGTCCGGTGATCTGATCGAACACCCCGCCGTCCGAGAAATGCACTCGCTGTACGGTGTCCCAGCCGCCGAAATCGGCGATGGTGACGAGCTCGAGCTTCGGGAAGCGCGCGGCGTACTCGGCGGCGATCTCCGGATCGCGCGGCCGATAGTAGTGGCGCGCGATGATCTCCTGCCCTTCCTTGCTGTAGAGGTACTCGAGATAGGCCATGGCGATCGCGCGCGTCCCGTGGCGCAGCGCCACTTTGTCGACCACCGCCACGGGCGGCTCGGCGAGGATGCTCACCGACGGCACGACGATCTCGAACTGCTCGCTGCCGAGCTGCCGTAGCGCGAGCAGCGCCTCGTTCTCCCAGGCGATCAGCACGTCGCCGAGCCCGCGCTGCACGAAGGTGGTGGTCGAGCCGCGCGCCCCGGTGTCGAGCACCGGTACGTTCTTGTAGAGGCGGCGCATGAACTCGCGCGCGGTGCTCTCGTTGCCCCCCGGCTGCCTGAGCGCCCAGGCCCAGGCGGCCAGGTAGTTCCAGCGCGCCCCGCCCGAGGTCTTCGGATTTGGAGTGATGACCGAGACGCCGGGCGTGATGAGATCGCCCCAGTCGTGAATCCCCTTGGGATTGCCCTTGCGCACCAGGAACACGATCGTCGAGGTGTAGGGCGAGCTGTTGTCCGGCAGGAGGCTCTGCCAGTTGACCGGCAGGAGCTGCGCCTGCCGCGCGACGGCGTCGATGTCCGCCGCGAGTGCCAGCGTCACGACGTCGGCCGCCAGCCCGTCGATCACGGCGCGCGCCTGCGTACCCGAGCCGCCGTGCGACTGATCGATGCGCACCCTCTGACCGGTCCTGGCCCGCCAGTAACGCGCGAACGCCGCGTTGAAGTCCACGTACAGCTCGCGCGTCGGATCGTACGAGACGTTGAGCAGCGTCACCCGCCCGGCCCCGGCCGGGAAGCGTCCGTGGCAGGCGAGGAGCGCGGCGCAGAGCACCGCGCCTGCGACGGCCCCGGCAACCGCGCACGGCCGGGCGGCGGCCGCCACCGGCAGGACCCCGCGCAGCAGACCTCTCACAGGCCGAGCGCGGCGAGCAGCGGCGCTTCGAGCGCATCCGCGCACGCCGCCACCGAGCACGGCCCGCCGAGCGCGGCGAGCTGCGTCATCTCGAGGCCCGGGTAGCCGCAGGGATTGATGCGCCGGAAGGGCGCGAGGTCGAGCGCCACGTTCAGAGCCAGGCCGTGATAGGCGCCGCCGCGGCGCACCCGCACGCCGACGCTCGCGAGCTTGCGCCCGCCGACGTACACGCCCGGCGCACCGCGCCGGCACTGCGCCGTGATGCCGTAGCGAGACGCGAGCTCGATCACCGCGCGCTCGAGCGCCGTGACGAAATCGCGGATGCTCAAGTCCGCGCGCTTCAGATCGACGAGCGGATACACCACCAGCTGCCCCGGACCGTGGTAGGTCACCTGTCCGCCGCGGTCGACCTGCACGACCGGGATGTCGCCGGGATCGAGCAGGTGCGTGCGGCTCGCGTTCATCCCGAGCGTGAACACCGGCGGATGCTCGAGAAGCCAGATCTCGTCCGCCGTGGCGGCGTCGCGCTCGGCGGTGAAGCGCTGCATGGCGCGCCAGGTGGACTGGTACCCGACCAGGCCGAGCCGCCGCACGATGGGCGCAGGCAGCGCGGCGCCCGCGGCGCTCGCGGCGCCGAGCCGCGCGGCGCAGGCGCTCACGTGCCGAGGCTCCGGTTGTCGAGACCCGCGTTGTTGCGCTCGAGCGCGCGCTCGGCGCGGTAGCTCGAGCGCACCAGCGGTCCCGACACGCACTCGAGGAAGCCGAGCGCGAGCGCCCGCGCGCGGTAGCGGTCGAACTCCTGCGGCGTGACGTAGCGCTGCACCGGCAGGTGATGCGGCGTCGGCCGCAGGTACTGCCCGAGCGTCACGATGTCGACCTGCGCGGCGCGCAGGTCCGCGAGCGTCGCATCGATCTCAGCATCGGTCTCGCCGAGGCCGAGCATCAGGCTGCTCTTGGTGAGGACCGCCGCTCGGTGGCGCTTGGCGTGCGCAAGCACGGCGAGCGTCTGCTCGTAGCCGGCGCGCGGATCGCGCACCGGATGCGTGAGGCGTCGCACCGTCTCGATGTTCTGCGCGAACACCTCGATGCCCGAGTCGACCACCGTCTCGACGTCCCGGAGCACGCCCTGGAAATCCGGCGTCAGCGCTTCCACCGCCGTGCGCGGCGTGCGCGCCTTGATGGCACGCACGCACGCGGCATAGTGCGCGGCACCGCCGTCGGGCAGATCGTCGCGGTCGACGGAGGTGAGCACGACGTAGCCGAGCCTCATGAGCTCCACCGTGCGTGCGGCGTTCCCGGGCTCCTCGGGGTCCAGCCAGCCGCGCGGGTTGCCGGTGTCCACCGAGCAGAAGCGGCAGGCGCGCGTGCACACCGCGCCCATCAGCATCAAGGTCGCGGTGCCTGCGTTCCAGCACTCCCCGATGTTGGGGCACTTGGCCTCCTCGCACACGGTGGCGAGGTGATGCTCCCGGACGAGTGCGCGCACGCCGGCATAGCCGCTGCCGGTGGGCGCCCGCGCCTTCAGCCACGGCGGCTTGCGCGGGCTCGGCGCCTCCGGGCTCCGCCGCGGCCTGATGCCGTCGCGGATCGCCGTAAAGCCTTGAGGAGTAACGTATTTTTCCCCACTCCGCGGGAGCGCCGCCTCCTCGACGACGGGAATTCCCTTCAGTTCCTGCATCCCCTCATTCTACCCGAGGGCGGGTTTCCCCGAGCGCCGCGAGGCGCTCGTGCGTCCCGATGTCGCTCCACTGCCCGCGGTGCACCTCGCCGCGCACGCGGCCCGCGGCGATGGCGCGCTCGAGCAGCGGCAGCAGCGGGAATCTCCCCGGCTGGCAGCCGGCGAAGAACTCGGGACGGTAGAGGCCGACGCCCGAGTAGGTGAGGCGGTCGGTGTCGGCGGCCATTACCCGGCCCTGCTCGAGGCCGAAGTCGCCGCGCGGGTGATGGGCCGGGTTCGGCACGAGCACCAGGTGTGCCCAGGCGTCCGGCTCGATCCCGAGCGCGCCGAAGTCGATATCGGTCCAGATATCGGCGTTCACGACCAGAAACGGCGCCGGCCCGAGCAGCGGCAGCACGCGGAAGATGCCGCCGCCCGTCTCGAACGGCACCGGGCCCTCATCGCTCCAGGTGATCGACACGCCGTAGCCGGCGCCGTCCCCGAGCGCGGCGCGCAGTTGCTCCCCCAGCCACGAGACGTTGATGACCACCTCGCGGATCCCGGCGCGCGCGAGCGCGGCGAGGTGATAGCCGATGAGCGGCCGGCCGGCGATCTCGACGAGCGGCTTCGGCACCGCGTCGGTGATCGGCCGCAGCCGCTGGCCGCGGCCCGCCGCAAGCAGCATCGCCTTCATGGGCCCGCCGCCGCGCCGCCGCGTGCCGCCGCCACGCGCGCGTTGGCGCGCGGCAGCGCTGCTGCGACGTGCTCCTCGAGGAAGCGGCCGAAGGCGGCGAGCTCGGCGTAGCGCGCGCAGGTGTCGCGCACGTAGTCGAAGGTGCGCGGCAGGTCGCCGAGATAGCCCGGCTTGCCGTCGCGGTACCAGAGGCGGCAGAAGATCCCGAGCACCTTGACGTGGCGCTGCACGCCGATCAGATCGAACCAGCGCAGGAACTCGGTCTCGCTCGCCGCCGCCGTCCCGCCGCCGGCGGCGAGCAGCGCGCGGAACTGCGCCACCCAGCCTACGACGCGCGCGCGCGGCCAGCCGATATAACAGTCCTTCAGCAGCGACACCAGATCGTAGCCGACCGGCCCGCGCAGCGCGTCCTGAAAATCGACGATCCCGGGGTTGCGTTCGCCCACCAGCAGCAGATTGCGCGAGTGATAGTCGCGGTGCACGAACACGGTCGGCTGGGCGAGGGCTTCGCGGATCAGCAACGCGAAGGTGTCCTCGAGCACCCGCCGCTGCGTGTCGGAGGGCTCGAGCGAGAGGTGCCGCCCGAGAAACCACTCGGGCATCAGCGCCAGCTCAGTGCCGAGCGCCCGGCTGTCGTAGGGCGGCAGCTCGGCTGCCGCCGCGCTGCCCCGCAGCTGGATCTGCGCCAGCACCGCGAGGGCATCGCCGTACAGGCGGCGCGGATCGGCGCCGGCGCTCAGGCGCTCGAGATACAGCGTGTTGCCGAGGTCCTCGAGCAGCAGCAGTCCGCGGCCAATGTCGCTCGCGTGCACGTGCGGCACGTGCGCTCCGAGCGACTCGAGCAGCCGCGCGACCTTCAGGTACGGCCGCACATCCTCCCTCTCCGGCGGTGCATCCATGACGACGTAGCTGCAGTCGGCGCCGAGCGCGCGGAAGTAACGCCGGAAGCTCGCATCGCTCGAGGCGGGCTCGAGTCGCTCTACCGCCAGGTGCAGATCTCGCGCCAGCCACTCTCTGATCAGCGCGAGGCGCGCGTCGGTCGCAGACATGTGGAGGTTGGGTTTCGGGGCGCGCGCCGCTGCCGCCCGCGGTCGGGGCGCGCCATTATAATGCCGGCCTTCATGGTGCGTTCGAGCCCATCGTGGATTGCCATCGTCGTGCTCGGCAGCATGATGCCAGCCGCCCGGGCGGCCGGCCCACCCTGTCCGTCACAGAATCCTGCGCCTGCGGCGCCGGGGGGCGCCGCCGCTCAGGCCGTGACGATCCCCGCACCCGGCAGCAAGCTGACGGCAGCGACGCCCGCCTCGGCGCCGCTCGATATCACCAGCGACGGCGGCGTGATCGATCTCGGCAACGGCCGCATGACCCTCATGGGCAACGTCGTGGTTCGCCAGGGCGATCGGACACTGCGCGCCGAGCAGGTGCAGGTCGATCGCGCCAACCAGTCGGTCAGGAGCGAAGGCCGTATCGAGTACGACGACCCGCTGGTACACGTAACCGGCGCTTCGGGCAGCTACTCCGCGGCGAGCGGCGGCAGCTTCCAGTCGGCGCAGTTCGAGCTGCACCAGCGTAGCGTGCGCGGCTCGGCGCGGCGCCTCGAGCTGACGCCGCGGGGTGCGGTCCGCCTCGAGGGCGTGACCTTCACGACCTGCCCGGTGCAGATCAATTCGTGGCAGCTCAAGGCGCGCAGCATCGTGCTCGACACGCACGCGGAGCTCGGCACGGCGCACGATGCCGCGGTGGATTTTCAGGGCGTGCCGCTCATGTACCTGCCGTGGGCGTCGTTCCCCTTGAGCAGCGAGCGCAAGAGCGGCTTCCTGTTCCCGAGCATCGGCAACACCACGACCAGCGGCGCACAGCTCGCCGTCCCCTACTACTGGAACATCGCGCCGAACGCCGACTTCACCTTCCAGCCGGTCGAGTACAGCAAGCGCGGGCCCGATCTCGGAGGCGACCTGCGCTTCCTCACCCCCGACCAGCACGGCGAGCTGCAGTGGAATTACCTGCCCGACGACCGGGTGTTCGGCGCCAGCCGCAGCCGCGTGCAGCTGAACGACACGGTGCAGCTGCCGGCCGGCTTCCGTCTCACCGTGGACGCGCAGAACGTCAGCGATCCGCAGTACTTCCAGGACTTCTCGCAGACCCCGGAGGGTACCAGCACCGCCTTTCTCAACCGCAGCGCCGACCTGTCCTACCGCGACCCCAACTGGATCGTCGACGCCGAGGCCCAGCAATACCAGACGATCGACGATGTGACGCTGCCGGTGACCGAGCGCCCCTACGCGCGGGTGCCGCGGCTCGTCGTCGACAGCGACTACGTCTACGCGGGGCTCCTGCATTACGGCTTCGACTCGGAGGTGGTCGACTTCGAGCACCCGGCGGGCTCGGTCGGACCCGACGGCTGGCGCACGGACTTCATGCCGCAGCTGTCGCTCGATCTCACCGGCGCCGGCTACTTCCTGCGACCGGCGTTTGCCTGGCGTGTCACTCAGTACCAGCTCGAGGACACCGCGCCGGGTGAGCCGCGCTCGCCATCACGCAGCCTGCCGGTCAGCAGCCTCGACTCAGGCCTCGTGTTCGAGCGCGAGACCGGCTCGCGCAACCAGCGCGAGCTGACTCTGGAGCCGCGCATCCTCTATCTCGACGTGCCGTACCGCAACCAGAACGATCTGCCGGTGTTCGACACTGCGATTCCGGACCTCAACCCGGTGGAGCTGTTCCGCGACAACCGCTATGTGGGTGCCGACCGCGTGAGCGATGCCAACCAGCTGGCGGTCGGGGTGACCAGCCGCCTGCTCGATGCCCAGAACGGCACACAGTATCTGGCCGCAACCATCGGTCAGGCGTACTACTTCCAGGCCCCGCGGGTCACGCTGCCGGGAGAGACCCCGATCACCGACAAGCATTCGGACTTCGTCGCGCAGATCACGCTCACCGCCTTCCAGGACTGGAGCTCGGACCTGGGGGTGCAGTGGGACCCGCAGAACGAGCGCAGCGAGCGCACGCAGCTCGACCTGCAGTACAAGCCCCAGAGCGACGCCGTCATCAACCTCACCTATCGCTACGAGCGCTTCCAGGTGGTGCCCGAGTTCGTCGAGGGGGTGCAGCAGCCGTGCCTGCTGGCCGGCTGCGATCAGCAGGGCTTCGACCAGGTGGACCTGTCCGCGGCGTGGCCGATCAGGCAGCGCTGGAGCATCTTCACCCGCGAGGTGTATGACCTGCGCGACAAGGAACAGCTGGAGACGTTCGCCGGCTTCGAGTACCGTGCGTGCTGCTGGCGGCTGCGGCTCGGGGCGCGGCGCTTCCTGAGCACTTTCGGGGGCACCTTCGACACCGGGATCTGGCTGCAGCTGGAACTCGCGGGGCTGGCCGGTGTCGGATCGGCTTCGGATACCTCCCTCACAGAGGAGATCCGCGGCTACACACCCGCGGCGGCCGAGAAAATCGTCGGGCGTTGAGATGCGCCCGTCACTTTGAGGAATCGAACGACATGCGGCGCAATACTACCCGGTCCCTGAAGGCGCTGGCGCTGTGCGCAGTGGGCCTCGCGATCCACGGACTCGCCACGGCGCAGACCCGCGAGCTCGACACCAAGGGCGTGCTGCTCGACCGCATCGCGGCGATCGTCAACGACGGCGTGGTGCTCACCAGCGAGCTCGACGCCCAGATCCAGCAGGTGAGCGAGCGCCTCGAGGCCCAGCGCCTCGAGCTGCCGCCGGAGAACGTGCTGCGGCGGCAGGTGCTCGACCGGCTGGTGCTGCAGCAGATCGAGCTGCAGCGCGCCGAGCACGCCGGTATCAAGGTCTCCGACGACACGCTCAACGCCGCCCTCGAGGACGTCGCCAAGCGCAACAACCTGACGCTCTCGCAGCTGCCGGATGCGCTTGGCAGCCAGGGCGTCGACTACGCCGCCTATCGCGACGAGCTGCGCGAGGAGATCACTCTCTCGATGCTGCGCCAGCGCGACGTTCTCGAGCACATCAGCGTCACGGCCAAGGAGATCGATCAGTACCTGGAGAAGCAGGCGAAGCTGCCCTCGGCGGAGAACGAGTACAGCGTGTCGCACATCCTGATCGCGGTGCCGCAGGAGGCCACCACCGAGCAGGTCGAGCAGGCCTCGAAGCGCGCCGCCGACGTCTACCAGCGCGCCACGAGCGGCGAGGATTTCGCCAAGCTCGCCGTCGCCTACTCCAACAGCCAGACGGCCCTCGAGGGTGGCTCGCTCGGCTGGCGCAAGGGCAGCGAGCTGCCGACCTTCCTCACCGACGTCGTGGCGCAGATGAAGCCCGGTCAGGTGAGCCAGCCGCTGCGCACCCCGACCGGCTTCCACGTCATCCGGCTGAATGACGTGCGCAGCTCCACGGCCAAATCCGTGGAGCGGCAGGTGCACGTGCGCCACATCCTCATGAAGACCACCGAGCTCGCCGACGACGCCACCGTGCGCGGCAAGCTCTCGGCGCTGCGCGATCGGATCCTCCGGGGCGAGGACTTCGGCGCTCTTGCCGAGACCAACTCCGAGGACCCGGGCTCCGCCCCACAGGGCGGGGATCTCGGCTGGACCGCGCCGACCGATTTCAGCCCCGAGTTCACCAAGATGATCGAAGGACTCAAGGAGGGCGAGATCAGCGAGCCGTTCAAGACGCAGTTCGGCTGGCACCTTGCCCAGGTGCTCGGCTGGCGCGACTACGACAACTCGAAGGACCTGCAGCGTCGCAAGGCGTTCGAGGCGATCCGCGCCAGCAAGGCGGACGAGGAAACCGAGCTCTGGCAGCGGCGCCTGCGCGATGAAGCGTACGTCGACTACAAGTCCTAGCGCGCACGGGGAGCGTCACGAGAGCGCTTTCGCGGCCGTCAAAAACACGGACGTTTTTGCCGGAGCCTCCAGGGATGGATTTACGGCGTCCCCGAAAGTGCTCTCGTGACGATCGCCGCGCGCGCCCTGATTCCGCGAGTGGTGTTGACGTCGGGTGAGCCGGCCGGCGTCGGCCCGGAGCTCTGTCTCGCGCTTGCCGCGCGCGACTGGCCGTGCGAGCTCGTCTGCCTCGCGGATGCGGCGCTGCTCGCCGAGCGCGCCCGGCAGCTGGGCCTTGCGGTGGCGCTGCGTCCCTACGGGGGAGCCGGGGATGCCGACCGCCCGCGCACGCGGCACGAGCCGCGCACGCTCCTGGTCGCGCACCTGCCGCTCGCGGCGCCGAGCGTGCCGGGGCAGCCTGCCGCCGCGAATGCCGCTTACGTGCTCAGCCTTCTCGACCGCGCGCTCGACGGCGCACTCAGCGGTGAGTTCGATGCCGTCGTCACCGCCCCGGTGCACAAGGCAATCATCAACCTCGCCGGTGTGCCGTTCACCGGACACACCGAGTATTTCGCCGCGCGCACCCACACCGCGCGCCCGGTGATGATGCTGACCGCGGGGAAGCTGCGCGTCGCCCTCGCCACCACCCATGTGCCGCTCGCCGCGGTGAGCGGTGCGCTCAGCGTCGCATCGCTCACCGACACCGCCGCGGTGCTGACGCGCGCACTCGAGCGGGATTTCGGCATCGCCGCGCCGCGCCTCGCGGTGTGCGGACTCAACCCGCATGCCGGCGAAGGCGGCCTCCTCGGCGGCGAGGAGCGGGCGGTGATCGCGCCGGCGGTCGAGGCCATGCGGCGTGCCGGCATCGACGCGGCCGGGCCGCTGCCGGCCGACACCGTGTTCGTGCCGCACGTGCTCGAGCGCTTCGATGCCGTGCTCGCCATGTATCACGACCAGGGCCTGCCGGTGGTCAAGCACGCCGGCTTCGATTGCGCGGTCAACGTGACGCTCGGGCTGCCCGTGGTGCGTACCTCCGCCGACCACGGCACTGCGCTCGACCTCGCCGGCACCGGCCGCGCGGACAGCGGCAGTCTCGCAGCAGCGCTCGCGCTCGCCACCGAGCTGGCCGCGCGCCGGCGCTGATGCGGCGCGCGGCGCCCGCAGGCCCGCCGCCGCGCCGCCGGCGTTTCGGCCAGCATTTCCTGCACGACCCGGCGGTCATCCGCCGCATCGTCACGGCGCTCCACGCCCGCCCCGGCGATCACCTCGTGGAGATCGGGCCCGGGCGCGGCGCCCTGACGGGCGAGCTGCTGGCGCTCGAGGGTTGCACGCTGGATGCCATCGAGATCGACCGCGACCTGGTGCGCGAGCTCGAGGCCCGCTTCGAGGACCCGCCGCGCCACCGGCTGCACGCGGCGGACGCGCTGCAGTTCGACTTCGCCGCGCTCGCGCGCGCGCGCGGCGGGCCGCTGCGCATCGTGGGCAACCTGCCCTACAACATCTCGACGCCGCTGCTGTTCCACCTGGCGCAGGCGCTGCCTGCCGTCACCGACATGCACGTTATGTTGCAACGGGAGGTCGCCGCCCGCATCGCGGCCGGGCCGGGCGATGCCGGCTACGGCCGGCTCGCGCTCATGCTGGCGCCGCAACTGCGCAGCGAGCGGCTGTTCGACCTCGGACCCGGCGCCTTCCGGCCGCCGCCGCAGGTCTGGTCCGCCGTAGTGCGGCTGGTCGCGCGGCCGGCGCCGCTGTTCGCCGTGAGCCCGAACTACGCGCGGGTCGTGGCCGCGGCCTTCAGCCGGCGCCGCAAGACGCTGCGCAACGCGCTCGGCACGCTGCTGACCCGCGAGCAGATCAGCGCCTGCGGGCAGGACCCGGCGGCGCGCCCGGAGAGCATCACTCCGCAGGGCTTCAACACGCTCGCGCAGGCCCTCGACCGCACGTCCGCGCGAGACTAGGCTAAGTGCAGGCGGAGGGGATTCGTATGGCGATCTACCGTCGCATCCTGCTGGTGGTCGACCTGACCGGGAACAGCCCGGCGCTCGCACGCCGTGCGCAGGCGCTGGCGGAGAGCCTCGGGGCCGAGCTCGAGCTGCTGCACGTGGTCGAGTTCGTGCCGGTGGAGCCGATGGGCGAGACCCTCATGCCGGCGGTGCAGATCGAGCAGGAGACGCTGCAGCATGCACGCGCGCGGCTCACGGCGCTGGTCGCGGATCTGGGACTCGCGGGCGTGCCCTGCCACGTCGAGAGCGGCAATGTTAAATCCGAGATCGTGCGCGTGGCGCAGAAGCGCAAGGCGGACCTCATCGTGCTCGGCAGCCGCGAGCGCCACGGGCTCTCGATCCTCATCAACATGACAGAAGATACGGTGCTGCATGCCGCGCCGTGCGACGTGCTGGCGCTGCGCATCACGCGGAGCTGAAACGGATTTCCGGTACAATCGCTCCCGGTATGGCGCTTCTCGACCACAAGATCCGCGTGGATGTCGAGACCAGCTACCTCGACGAGCAGTCCGATCCGAGGGAGCATCGCTTCGTCTTCGCCTACACCATCACCATCCGCAACGAGGGCCAGGTGCCGGCGCGGCTGCTGACGCGGCACTGGGTCATCACCGACGCCAACGGCAAAGTGGAGGAAGTGCGCGGCGACGGTGTGGTGGGCGAGCAGCCGTACCTCAAGCCGGGGCAGGGATTCCGTTACTCGAGCGGCGCCGTGCTCGAGACGCCGGTCGGCTCCATGCAGGGGAGCTATCAGATGCTGGCCGACGAC
>JASHTN010000205.1 GCA_030040525.1 Gammaproteobacteria bacterium
ACCGCGTGTGTCGCGCTCGTGTACTACCTCATGCTCTCCGCGCGCCTCGCCGCCGGGATCCTCGTCGCCTTCGTCGTGCTGCTCGCGGTCGCGCAGGCGCTGGCGCGCCTCCCCTGGCCGCTGTGGCTGACCTCGCTCGTGATCTTCGTGGTCGCCTGGATCGGGCAGTTCGTCGGACACGCCATCGAGGGCAGGCGTCCGTCGTTCTTCAGGGACCTGCAGTTTCTGCTCATCGGCCCGCTGTGGCTGCTCGCGGCCGCCTACCGCCGCTGCAGCGTGCCGTATTAGAGCTGCGCCGCGGGCGCCCTCAGGATCCGGGCGCCGCTGCCGCGCGCACCGCCGCCGCCACCTTCTCATGAACCTCCTTGTCGAGGGGGTCGGGCACGAGCTCCTCCTCCGCGCGCGCGAGCCCCGCGAGTGTCTCGGCCGCGGCGATCAGCATGGCGTCGGTGAACTGCCGTGCCCGGGCCTCGAGCGCGCCGCGGAACAGTCCGGGAAAGGCGAGCACGTTGTTGACACCCTTGCCGTCGGCGGCGAATGCGGCGCCGTGCTCCCGCGCCACGAGGGGCTCGATCTCCGGATCGGGGTTGGAGAGCGCCAGGATCACCTGGCCCGGCCGCACCCACTCCGGCCTGATGAGCCCCTTGACACCGGTAGTCGCGATGACGATGTCCGCGCGCTGCATGAGCTGCTCGAGCGTGCAGCCTTCGCCGCCGATCGCCTCGAGGCGCTCGACGGCGGCGGGATTGCGATCGGTGCCGAGGATGTCGCCGACGCCGTAGGCCTTCAGCAGGCGCACGATGCCCATGCCGGCGGCGCCCAGCCCGATCTGTCCCACGACCCTGTCGCGCAGCGTGAGATGGGCGTTGCGGGCGCCGTTGATGAGGGCGGCAAGCGCCACCACCGCGGTGCCGTGCTGGTCATCGTGCAGCACCGGCTTGTCGAGGCGCCGCCGCAGCTCCTCCTCGATCGCGAAGCACTCGGGAGCCGCGAAATCCTCCAGCTGGATCGCACCGAAGGACATCTCGATGCCGGCGATGATCGGCACGACGCGCGCCGGCTCGGTCTCGCTAATCAGGATCGGCACGCCGCTGATGCCCGCCAGGTCGGCGAACAGCGCCGCCTTGCCCTCCATGACCGGGAGCCCCGCGAGCGGCCCGACGTTGCCGAGCCCGAGCACCGCGGTCCCGTTGGTGATGATCGCCACGGTGTGATCGCGGGCGGTGAACTCGTGCGCCGCTTCCGGGTTGTCACGGATGGCGAGCGCGACGCGCGCCACGCCCGGGGTGTAGACGTCGCGCAGCATCTGGCGGGTGTTGATCGGCACAGTCGCGACGGTACGGATCTTGCCGCCGCGGTGGCGGTTGAAAACGCGGTCGGATTTGCCGACGAAGCGCGCGGTAGGCAGCGCTCCGATGCGGTCGTAGAGGGAGCGGTCGGCCTCCTCGTCCATCTCGACCGTGATCTCCCAGAGAGTCCGTCCCTGGTCGCGCCGCAGCGCGGTCAGGTGCTCGATCGTGAGCCCCGCGTCGGCGATCACCTGCAGCACCTTGGCGAGGCTGCCCGGACGGTGCACGGTCTCGACCACGAGAATCTCGGGAATCTTCATGACGCCCCCGCTGCGCGGAAATCTCAGCCGGTTTTCT
Source organism: Gammaproteobacteria bacterium (assembly GCA_030040525.1). Classification (GTDB taxonomy): domain Bacteria; phylum Pseudomonadota; class Gammaproteobacteria; order Steroidobacterales; family Steroidobacteraceae; genus 13-2-20CM-66-19. Next base: position 1,647 of record JASHTN010000205.1, read on the forward strand.
AGGATACGATACCCGCCGGCACGCAACATGGAGAGCCCCTGAGTGGACAAGACCGCCGAATCCCCGCGAGCTTCCGCCCTCGATCCGCTGGATCTGTACGGCGTGCGCGCCACGCTCGCCGATGAGGAGCGTCTCGTGCAGGACTCGGTGGCGCGGCTGGTCGACGCCGAGGTGCTGCCGGTCATCCAGCGCTGTTTCGAGGAGCACCGCTTCCCGCAGGAGCTGATCCCGCAGCTCGCCGCCCTGGGGCTGCTCGGCTCCTCGATCCAGGGCTACGGGTGCGCCGGCCTCAACAGCATCTGCTACGGCCTCATCTGCCAGGAGCTCGAGCGCGGTGACTCCGGCATCCGCAGCTTCGTCTCGGTGCAGTCGTCGCTGTGCATGTACCCGATCTTCAGCTTCGGCTCCGAGGAGCAGCGGCAGAAGTACCTGCCGCGCATGGCGCGCGGGGAGCTGATCGGCTGCTTCGGGCTCACCGAGCCGCACGGCGGCTCCGATCCGGCCAACATGAAGACCCACGCGAGGAAACGCGGCCGTGACTGGGTGCTGAACGGCGCCAAGATGTGGATCACGAACGGGGCGATCGCCGACGTCGCAGTGGTGTGGGCCATGACTCCCGAGGGGATCCGTGGCTTCCTCGTCGAGCGCGGCTCGCCGGGCTTCACTGCGCCGGAGATCCAGCACAAGTTCTCACTGCGCGCCTCGATCACCGCGGCACTCTATTTCGACAACGTGGTCGTGCCGGAGACCCAGGTGCTGCCCGGGGTGATCGGACTCAAGGGACCGCTCGGGTGCCTCACGCAGGCGCGCTATGGCATCTCCTGGGGAGTGATCGGCGCCGCCCAGGCGTGCCTGAAGCAGCTGCTCGACTACACGGCGACGCGCGCGCTCTTTGGCCGCCCGCTCGCGCAGAACCAGACCATCCAGGTGCGCCTTGCGGACATGGCACGGCGCATCACCACCGCACAGCTGCTCGCGTTGCAGCTCGGCCGGCTGAAGGATGCCGGAGCGCTGCAGCCGGCGCATGTGTCGCTCGCCAAGTGGAACAACTGCCGCATGGCGCTCGATATCGCACGCGACTGCCGCGACATGCTCGGCGGCGCCGGTATCAGCGCCGAGTACGTGCCGATCCGCCACATGCTCAACCTCGAGAGCGTCATCACCTACGAGGGAACCGAGACCATCCACCAGTTGAGCATCGGCCGCGAGCTGACCGGGCTGAATGCCTTCTAGGCGCGGCGCCGCGCGCGAGCAGCGCCCGCGGGTCTCAGAGCGGCCAGACGACGCCGAGCGCAAGCAGCACCAGCAGCCCCAGCCAGTTGGCGAGCGCCTGCGGGGTCAGCGCGGGCGGCCTGCGGGGGCTGCAACAGTGCGAGCGGTGGAGCTGTTCCGGCATGCGACTCACATTGCATCGCGCGCTGCGGGCCGCGCGGCGGCGTCAATCGGGCGCAGCGCGGGCCAATCGTGGCGAAAAGTGGCGACTCACTCGACTTCCGCGCGCGGCGCCGCGGCGGTAGCCTGTCGCCTCATGAAACGTCTGATCGCCATCGTCGAGGACGAGGCGGCCATCCGCGATAACTACGCGGCGGCCTTCGAGCGCGAGGGCTACAGCGTGCGCAGCTACGCCAACCGCGCCCAGGCGATGGCGGCCTTCGGCTCGCGGCTGCCGGATCTCGCGGTCATCGACATCTCGCTCGAGGACGAGCCGGAAGGCGGCTTCGAGCTGTGCCGGCAGCTGCGGGCGCGCTCGGCCGAGCTGCCGATCATCTTCCTCACCGCGCGCGACAGCGAGCTGGACGCGGTGTCGGGACTGCGCCTCGGAGCGGACGACTTTCTCACCAAGGACCTGAGCCTGGCGCATCTGGTGGCACGCGTGAACGCGCTGTTCCGCCGTGTCGAGGCGCTGCGCCGTCCGAACGAGCCGGGCGAGATCATCCGCCGCGGCGCGCTCAGCCTCGATGCCGAGCGCATGCAGGCGCAGTGGGACGGCAAGGTGGTGCTGCTGTCGCTGACCGAGTTCTGGATCGTGCACGCGCTCGCGCGCCATCCCGGTCATGTGCGCAACCGCCAGCAGCTCATGGACGCGGCCAACGTCGTGCTCGACGACAACACCATCACCTCGCACGTGAAGCGCATCCGCCGCAAATTCCAGGCGGTCGACCCGGGGTTCGACGCCGTGCACACCGTGTACGGCATGGGCTATCGCTGGGCCGAATAGCACAGGCACGCGGCTCAAAGATGTCCCTGCGCCTGAAGCTGCTGCTGCTCGGCCTCGCCACGCTCGTGCTGCCGTGGGCCGGCTGCCGCTACGCGCGCGAGATGGAGTCGGCGCTGCGTGAGGGGGAGAGCACCTCGCTGCTGGCGGTCGCGGACACGGTCGCCGCCTCGCTCCAGGGGCGGGTCGATCTCATGTACCGCGCGCCCGTCGACACGACCGCCGCGCAGAGCGCGCCGACGCGGGGGCCGTACGACCTCGAGCCGCTGGTGCTGAGCGCCGCTCCCCTCATCGATGGGTACATGGACGACTGGCCGCAGGTGCCGGCGGCCTGGGCCTGGTTCAAGAAGGACGACGAGCATCGTTTCGGCGTGCTCACCGGCGTCTACGACCGCGTGCTGTACCTGCTGCTCGACGTGCGCGATCCGCACGTGGTGTTCGACGCGCCCGGCGCCTCCAGCCTCGACCCCGCGGCCATGGGGGATCGCGTCTGGCTCGGGTTCCAGACCCGGGAAGGCGCCGAGCAGCAGGTGTTCTTCGCCGCGAGCGGCCCGGGTGCGCTCACTGCGCGCCGCATCGAGAGCGGCGAGTACGGCGAGGAGCTGGCAGTGATCGAGCCGCGGATCCGCGGCGCCTGGCAATTGACTGCGACCGGCTATCACCTGGAAGCGCGCGTGCCGCTGTCGATGCTCGGCGGGGGTTTCGGCGTGCTGATCGACGACCGCGACCAGCGGGGCGCGGCGCCGTCGAGCTACGGCATGCTGCGACCGGACGACCTTCACACCCAGGGAAGGCTGATCGTGGCGGCGCCCGAGCTCACCACCTATCTCGACCAGTTCGCACAGCCCGGGCTGAAGCTCGCGGTGATGACGCCGAGCGGTCAGTTGCTGGCGCACGTCGATGCCCTGGCCCAGGTGGCCGACCTCGACTCGGAACCGCCGCCGCTGCTGGCGCGGCTGTACCGGCGCTTCGTCGATCGCCGCGGCGTGCCGCCGCCGCTCGAGTCACAGGCGCCGATCTACGACCGTGACCATCACGGCGCCATCGGCACGCTGGAAGTGACCCAGACGGCCGACCGCTGGGTGCGGCTGCGGGATCACGCCCTCACCCGCATGCTGAACCTGACCCTCGCAACCTCGCTCGTCGCGTTCATCGGCATGTTCGCCTTCGCCGCGTGGCTCGCGCTGCGGCTGTCGCGGCTGCGCGAAGCGAGCGAGTCGGCCCTGACCCGCACCGGGATCGTCACCAGCTTCCCCGGCACCGCCGTGCACGACGAGCTGGGCGACGTCGCCCGCAGCTTCTCGACGCTGCTCTCGCGCCTCAACGAGTACACCGGCTACCTGCGCACGCTTGCGGGGAAGCTCGCGCACGAGATCCGTACGCCGCTCACGATCGTGCGCTCCTCGCTCGAGAACCTCGAGGCCGAGCCGCTGCCGCCGGGGGCGCGCGCCTACCTCGAGCGCGCCCGCCAGGGCAGCGAGCGGCTGAACGCGATTCTCCTCGCGATGGGCGCGGCGACCCGGGTCGAGGAGGCGATCACGGGCGCGGAGCGCACCCGCTGCGACCTGGTGCCGCTGATGGCCGCCGCGGTCGCAGCCTACCGCAGCGCCTTTGCGCAGCGGCGTTTCGACGCCGAGCTGCCCGCAGAGCCGGTGCCGCTCGACGGGGCGCCCGATCTCATCGTGCAGATGCTCGACAAGCTCGTCGACAACGCGGTGGACTTCTCACCCGCGGGCGCGCTCATCCGGGTATGTCTCAAGGTCGAGCCCGGCGTCGCCGTCATCGAGGTGGACAACCTCGGCGCTGCGCTCCCGCCGCAGCTTGCCGGCAGGCTGTTCGAGTCGCTGTGGCAGTCGCGCCCGGAGGGGGGGCAGGCGCGCCCCGACCCGGACAACCGGCCGCACTTCGGGCTCGGGCTGTACATCGTGCGGCTGATCGCCGAGTTCCACGGCGGGGAAGCCTGGGCGGAGAACCTGCCGGAGGGCGGCGGCGTGCGCTTCTCGGTGAGGCTCGCACGCTGAGGTCGCGGCGGGGCGCTCTGCCGCCGCGATTGTCGACAAAGTACGACATTCCTTTTTCCTCTGGAACAGGTACAATTTAGCCGCGAAAGTATCGGTGGACAAAGGACTTTATGTCATCAATGCGTGGACGGCTCACGCGGGTGATGCGGATAAGCAAATAACGCTCAGAGAGGAGACAGAGGGTTTTATAACTACAGAAACTCGGGGATCGACGCGGGCACGGGTAAAGACGGCGGCTAACTTGTAGCCGCTGCCAGGAACGAAAGAGGGCGTGGATGAACACGCCGGCCTCGCGATTGAAGCCGGAGCTTGGCTCCAACGTTTCCAGCCGGGAAGTTTAGATGCTCGTGATGACGCGACATGCCGGTGCGCCGGCGCCGACTCGGTTAAAGAGTCACTTCAGCGCACGCTCCGGACGGAGCTGACAGCGAACCACCGGGTCACTCGATGCAGCAAGACTGAAAGCCCCGCACCTGACGGTGCGGGGTTTTTTTTGGCTCAGGCTGCGGGACCCTGGCCGACTCCCAGGTAATCGAGAATCCCGCGCGCGGCCTCGCGGCCCTCGAACACCGCGGTCACCACCAGATCCGAGCCGCGCACCATGTCCCCGCCGGCGAAGACCTTCGGGTTCGTGGTCTGGAACGGTCGCGCGGATGATGCCGACACGCGCACCCGGCCGTCGGGATGCAGGCGGATGGCATGCGCATCGAGCCAGCGCGGCGGGCTCGGCAGGAAACCGAAGGCGATGATCACCGCGTCCGCCGGCACGATCCGCTCGGAGCCGGCGACGACCTGCGGCACACGCCGCCCGCGCACGTCCGGCTCGCCGAGGCGGGTGGCGACCAGCTTCACGCCCTCGACGCGCCCGGCGCCCACGATCTCGATCGGCTGCGTGTTGAACAGGAACTGCACACCCTCCTCGCAGCTGTTGCGGTAGTCGCGCCGCGAGCCCGGCATGTGGCGCTCGTCGCGCCGATAGGTACAGGTGACCGAGACCGCGCCCTGGCGCACGGCGGTCCGGTTGCAGTCCATGGCGGTGTCGCCGCCGCCGAGCACCATGACGCGCCTGCCGCGCATGCTGACGAGCTGGGCCGCGCCTCCCGGCAGCTCGAGCTCGTGGTTGATGTTGGAGATGAGATAGGGGAGCGCCGCGTGCACCCCCGGCAGGTCTTCGCCCGCGAAACCGCCGCGCACCGCGCTGTAGGTCCCCATGCCGAGGAACACCGCATCGTACTCGCCGAGCAGCCGCTCGAAGGCGAGGTCGGTGCCGATCTCACAACCGAGCCGAAACTCGACCCCCATGCCCTGGAGGATCGCGCGGCGCGTCTCGACCACTTGCTTCTCGAGCTTGAACGGCGGAATGCCGAAGGTAAGCAGCCCGCCGATGCGCGCGTGACGGTCGAACACCACCGGTTGCACGCCGTTGCGCACCAGGATATCGGCGCAGCCGAGGCCGGCGGGCCCGGCTCCCACCACCGCGACGCGCCGGCCCGTGGGCCGCACGTGCGCCATGTCCGGCTTCCAGCCGCGCTGCAACGCCTCGTCGGTGATGTACTTCTCGATGGCGCCGATGGTGACGCTGCCCAAACCGTCGTTCAGCGTGCAGGCGCCTTCGCACAGCCGGTCCTGCGGACAGATGCGCCCGCATACCTCCGGGAGCGAGTTGGTCTTGTGGGAGAGCTCGGCGGCCTCGAACAGATTGCCTTCCTCGATGAGCTTCAGCCAGTTGGGAATGTAGTTGTGCACCGGGCATTTCCATTCGCAGAACGGATTGCCGCAGGCGAGGCAACGCCCGGCCTGCTGCGCGGCGGCCGCGGCATCGTAGGGCGAATAGATCTCGCGGAAATCGCGCAGCCGCGCCTCGACCGGCGCCTTGGCGGGATCGGCGCGCGGGATGTCGAGAAACTGCAGGTTGCGGTCGGTCAAGGTGCTGCCAGCGCGCGCCGCTTCAGGCCGCGCGCCTCAGGTTCTCGATCAGCGAGTCGATGGAGGCAGCCTTGGGCTTCACCACCCAGAACTTCGGCAGGTAGGTGCGCAGGTCGGCGGCGATCTCCTCGGCCCAGGCGCTTTCGGTCTCGGCGACGTGGCGCCCGAGCAGCCACTCAAGGTGCTGCACGTGCGACTGCATCGCCTCCGGGTGAACGCGGCTGATGTCGATCAGCTCGTGGTTGTAGCGATCGACGAAGTTGCGCTCGAGATCGAGCACGTAGGCGAAGCCGCCGGTGAACCCGGCGCCGAAGTTGACGCCGGTGCGGCCGAGCACGCACACCGCGCCTCCCGTCATGTACTCGCAGCAGTGATCGCCCGCGCCCTCGATGACGGCGAGCGCGCCGGAGTTGCGCACCGCAAAGCGCTCGCCGGCCACCCCGGCGGCATAGAGCTCGCCGCCCGTCGCCCCGTACAGGCAGGTGTTGCCCATGATCACGGTCTCGCGCGGCTCGTAGCGCGCCCCGCGCGGATGGCGCAGCACGATGCGCCCGGCCGCCATGCCCTTGCCGACGTAATCGTTCGCATCGCCCTCGAGATAGAGGTGCAGGCCGCCGGCGTTCCAGGCGCCGAAGCTCTGGCCGGCGTTGCCGGTGCAGCGCACGGTGAGCGGCGCGTCCTGCATGCCGTAGTTGCCCCAGCGCCGCGCGATCTCTCCCGAGAGCCGCGCGCCGATCGAGCGGTTGAA
>JASHTN010000206.1 GCA_030040525.1 Gammaproteobacteria bacterium
GGACGGCGACAAGTGGGCGCAGTTCGACCCGTTCGACGGCTTCAAGGTCAACTTCGAGATCGAGTTCAATCACCCGATCTTCAAGCGCCGCTCGCAGCGCGCCTCGATGGACTTCTCCACCACCTCCTTCCTCAAGGAGGTGAGCCGCGCGCGCACCTTCGGCTTCATGCGCGATCTCGAGACGCTCCGTGCCCGCAATCTCGCACTCGGCGGCAGCCTCGACAACGCCATCGTGCTGGATGATTTCCGCGTGCTGAACGAGGACGGACTGCGCTACGAGGACGAGTTCGTCAAGCACAAGATCCTGGACGCGATCGGCGATCTCTACCTGCTCGGGCACAGCCTGATCGGCGAGTTCAGCGGCCACAAGTCCGGCCACGCACTCAACAACAAGCTGTTGCGGACGCTGCTCGCGGACGCGAGTACCTGGGAAGAGATCGAGTTCCAGTCCTATGCCGATGCGCCGATCTCCTACATCGAGGCGCCGGCGCTGCACGGTCCGGGCAGCTAGCCGCGCGGCAGCACGCGCACCGCAACGGCGGTGATCGCGGGCGCTGCGGCGCGGATGTCCGCCTCGAGCTCGAGCAGCGCGTAGCGCAGCCGCGCGCACCAGGCGGCGGACTCGGCGAAGATCACCAGCTCGCCGTCCCGCTCGACGACGCCCGAGACCCTCGTGTGGATCTCGGGCGTGAGATGCGCCGCCAGCCACAGTTTCCAGAAGTTCGCCCTGGCCGCCTGATCTGTGACGCGCGTCAAACTTGGGAGGGCGCGGCCGAGCAGGTCCTTTACAGAATGCGCGGCAGGGGGTAGGGGACCGGCCGCACTCCTCATTAAAGGCCTGCCTCGCTTGTTTCGGCGCATCTTCTTGGGCATATTCGGGCTGCTGTACCGAGCAAACTAAGCCGAAAGGCTTAGGGCGCAAAGCCACCGGTCTAAAGCGAGGAGCCATGACAGCGGGGTTGCCAGCATCGTACCGGCTTTTTATTGAACCAGAACAGGGCGCTGAACGCCCTGCGGGTGACTCGGGCGCGGCGCGGGCACTGCCGGCCCAGGGGGTTCCGAAGGCGCCTTGAGCGCGGCCCGGTCGGCATGAAGGCATGAACGTCATTCTTCTATCCAAGCGCTACGGGAAGGCCCGGCAGTTCAATCTGGCAAATCCGCTGGCGCTGAGTCTCATCGCGGTGCTGACGCTCGGCCTGCTCGGCAGCGCGTTCGCGCTCGGATTGCAGCTCGGCCGCGGCGCCCACCTGCGCACGGCGCTGGGTGAGACGACGCGCTTCGGCAACCTCCTCGCGCAGCAGAAGCAGCAGATCGCCGACCTCAAGCAGCAATTGCAGCTGCGGGTGGATGCCATGGCGATGCGCCTGGGCGAGATGCAGGCGCACGTCATCCGGCTCGACGCTCTCGGCAAGCGCCTCACGGAAATGGCGGACATCGACAGCCGCGAGTTCGACTTCGACCGCGATCCGCCGAGCGGTGGACCGGAGTCCGAGGGCGAGGGCGTGAGCGCCCAGATCCCGGATCTCACCACGATGCTGCAGAATCTCGAGCAGCAGGTGGAGCTGCGGGACTCGCAGCTCTCGGCCCTCGAGAACGTGATCCTGGCGCGCCAGCTCAAGGAGGAGATTCACCCGGAAGGGCGCCCGGTCACCGAGGGCTTCATCTCCTCGTACTTCGGCGAGCGCGCCGATCCCTTCGACGGCCGCGAGACCTTTCACAAAGGGGTGGATTTTGCCGGTGCCGAAGGTTCCGACGTGGTCGCCGTCGCGGCGGGCGTAGTCACCTGGGCGGGCGAGCGCTCGGGCTTCGGCAAGCTCGTCGAGATCAATCATGGCGACGGCTACGTGACGCGCTACGCGCACAACGAGCGCACCCTCGTCAGCGTCGGTCAGACCGTGACCCGCGGCCAGCGGATTGCGCTCATGGGCTCGACCGGCCACTCGACCGGCCCGCACGTGCACTTCGAAGTGCTGCGCAACGGCCGCCAGGTCGACCCGCTGTCGTACATCGGGCACTGACCTGCGCGACTTGATTCGTCCCCGCTGAGTCCCTAAATCCAGAGCGCGCGAACCAATTGGGCGCGAGCGGCGTCTATTGCGTACAATACGCCGCTTTCCCAGCCGACAGACGCGATAAGTGCCTGTTGGGCAAGACATTTTCAAGTCAACGGATGATCCTTGCTTAACGCCCTGACCCGAGTCTTCGGCAGCCGCAACGACCGCCTGCTGCGCGTCTACGCCCGCGACGTGCGTGCAGCCAATAAGCTCGAGGCGGAAATCCAGGCGCTCTCGGACGAGGCACTGCGCGGCAAGACGGAGGAGCTCAAGCAGCGGCTGAAGGAGGGCGCGACGCTCGATCAACTGCTGCCGGAGGCGTTCGCGGTGGTGCGCGAGGCGGCGCAGCGCACGCTGAAGATGCGTCACTTCGACGTGCAGCTGATCGGCGGCATTGTGCTGCACAGGGGCATGATCGCCGAGATGCGCACCGGCGAGGGCAAGACGCTGGTGGCGACGCTGCCTGCCTATCTCAATGCGCTCGCCGGCGAGGGCGTGCACATCGTGACCGTGAACGAGTACCTCGCGCAGCGCGATGCGGACTGGATGGGCCCGGTGTACCGCTTTCTCGGCCTCACGGTCGGCGTCATCAAGAACGCGCAGACCAAGGCGGAGAAGCGCGCGGCCTACGCGTGCGACATCACCTACGGCACCAACAACGAATTCGGCTTCGACTACCTGCGCGACAACCTCGAGTACCACCTCGACGACCGGGTGCAGCGCTCGCTCAGCTTCGCGATCGTCGACGAGGTCGACTCGATACTGATCGACGAGGCGCGCACGCCGCTCATCATCTCCGGGCCAGCCGAGGAGAGCACCGAGCTGTACCTGCGCATCAACCAGCTGGTGCCGCGGCTCACACGGCAGCAGCAGGAGGACGGACCCGGCGACTTCGCCGTCGAGGAGAAGACCAAGCAGGTGCACATCACCGATTCGGGTCACGAGAGCGTCGAGCAGCTGATGCTGCAGGCGGGGCTGCTGCGCGAGGGCGAGAGCCTGTACGACCCGGCCAACATCCGCCTGATGCACCACCTGAACGCGGCGCTGCGTGCGCACATGCTCTATCGGCGCGATGTCGAGTACATCGTGCGCGGCGGCGAGGTGATCATCGTCGACGAGTTCACCGGGCGGACCATGATCGGCCGGCGCTGGTCGGACGGCCTGCACCAGGCGGTGGAGGCGAAGGAGGGCGTGCGGGTTCGCGAGGAGAACCAGACGATCGCCTCGATCACCTTCCAGAACTACTTCCGCCTCTACCGCAAGCTCTCCGGCATGACCGGTACGGCGGACACCGAAGCGCCCGAGTTCCTGCAGATCTACGGTCTTGAGGTGGTGGTGATCCCGACCCACAAGCCGATGATCCGCCAGGACAACCCCGACTTCGTGTACCTGACGCAGAAGGACAAGTTCGAGGCGATCATCGAGGACATCAAGGACTGCCGCGAGCGCGGCCAGCCGGCGCTCGTCGGCACGACCTCGATCGAGACCTCGGAGTTCCTCTCGGGACTGCTGCAGAAGCAGAACGTGCCGCATCAGGTGTTGAACGCCAAGCAGCACGAACGCGAGGCGCAGATCGTCGCGCAGGCCGGCCGTCCCGGCACGGTGACCATCGCGACCAACATGGCAGGGCGCGGCACCGATATCGTGCTCGGCGGTAACCTCGAGGCGGAGCTGACCGCCGCCGGCGAGGTGGACGAGGCGGCGCGCGAGCAGCTGCGCCTGGGGTGGCAGGCGCGGCATGAGCAGGTGGTGGCGGCCGGCGGACTGCACATCGTCGGCACTGAGCGCCACGAGTCGCGCCGCATCGACAATCAGCTGCGCGGCCGCTCGGGGCGCCAGGGCGACCCGGGCTCGAGCCGCTTCTACCTGTCGATGGAAGACAACCTGATGCGCATCTTCGGCGACCCGGTGCGCACCAAACGGCTGCTGACGATGGCCGGCATGCGCGAAGGCGAGGTGATCGAGAGCGGCATGCTCACCCGCCAGATCGAGAAGGCGCAACGCAAGGTCGAGTCCCACAACTTCGATATCCGCAAGCAGCTGCTGCTGTTCGACGACGTCGCCAACGACCAGCGCAAGGTGGTCTACAGCCAGCGCACCGAGATCATGGGCACCGAGGATCTCTCGGCGGCGATCCGCGGTTTGATGGCGGACACGGTCGGGACACTCCTCGATCAGTTCCTCCCCAAGCAGGCGCTCGCCTCGGACTGGGACCTGCAGGGACTCGCGGACGCCGTGCTCAAGGACTTCGGCGCTCGCATCGACCCGCATTGGTGGCTGAAGGTGGAGCCGGAGCTCGAGGAGCAGAAGCTGCGCGAGCGGGTCGTGCAGGCCGTGATCGAGGCTTACGACGCCAAGGTGGCGCGCATCGGCGCGCCGATCATGCGGCAGATCGAGAAGCAGCGGATGCTGCAGACGCTCGATCAGCACTGGCGCGAGCACCTCGGCGCGATGGAGTACCTGAAGCAGGGCATCCACCTGCGCGGCTACGCGCAGAAGGACTACCGCTACGAGTTCAAGCGCGAAGCGTTCGAGCTGTTCGCCGCCATGCTCGAGCGCGTCAAGTTCGAGACCGCTTCCTTCATGGCGACCTGTCAGGTCCGCACCCAGGAGGAGCTCGAGCGCGAGGAGGCGGAGCGGCACGAGCGGCTGATGCGCGCGCTGCAGGCGCAGCACGCGGAGATGGGCTCGCTGCTCGCCGCGGACGCCGGTGGCGAGCCCGCGGAGATGCAGGGACCGGCTGCCCTTGCCGCGGGCGCTGCAGGCGGCGTT
>JASHTN010000207.1 GCA_030040525.1 Gammaproteobacteria bacterium
CACCCTCCTCCTTCGTCAGCACGTACACCTCGCACTCAAAGTGCGTGTGCGGGGTGATGCTCCCGGGCTTGGCCAGCACCTGCCCGCGCTCGACCTCCTCGCGCTTCGTCCCGCGCAACAGCACCCCCACGTTGTCCCCCGCCTGCCCCTCATCCAGGAGCTTGCGGAACATCTCCACCCCCGTGCACACCGTCTTCACCGTCGGGCGCAAGCCTACAATCTCCACCTCGTCGTTCACCTTGACGATCCCGCGCTCAATGCGCCCCGTCACCACCGTCCCGCGCCCCGAGATCGAGAACACATCCTCCACCGGCATCAAAAAAGGCTTGTCCACCTCGCGCTTCGGTATCGGGATGTACTTGTCCATCTCCTCCACCAGCTTCACCACCGAGGGCACCCCGATCTCGCTCTTGTCCCCCTCGAGCGCCTTCAGCGCCGAGCCAATCACAATCGGCGTCTTGTCGCCCGGAAACTTGTACGTCGAAAGCAGCTCCCGCACCTCCATCTCCACCAGCTCCAAGAGCTCCTTGTCGTCCACCATGTCCGCCTTGTTCATGTAGACAACCATGTACGGCACCCCCACCTGCCGTGCCAGCAGAATGTGCTCGCGCGTCTGCGGCATCGGCCCATCGGCTGCCGACACCACCAGAATCGCACCGTCCATCTGCGCCGCCCCCGTGATCATGTTCTTCACGTAGTCGGCGTGCCCCGGGCAGTCCACGTGCGCGTAGTGCCGGTTCTTGCTCTGGTACTCCACGTGCGCCGTCGAAATCGTGATCCCCCGCGCTTTCTCCTCGGGCGCCTTGTCAATCTGGTCGTACGCCACAAATGTCCCGCCGTTGGTCTCAGCCATCACCTTCGTCAACGCCGCAGTCAGCGTCGTCTTCCCATGGTCCACGTGACCAATCGTCCCCACGTTCACGTGCGGCTTGTTGCGCTCGAATTTCTCTTTGGACATGGCGTGATTCCTCGACTCACTTCTTGATGATGCCGTCGGCGATGTTCGGCGGCACTTCGACGTACTTGGTGAATTCCATGGTGAAGGTGGCGCGCCCCTGGCTCATGGAGCGTACCGTGGTCGCGTAGCCGAACATCTCCGCGAGCGGCACGTCGGCGGTGATCGCCTTGCCGGCGGGCGTCTCGTCCATGCCGGTGATCTGGCCGCGGCGGCGGTTGAGGTCTCCGATCACGTCTCCCGAGTACTCCTCCGGCGTCACCACCTCGACCTTCATGATGGGCTCGAGCAGCACCGGCCGCGCGCGGCGGAAGCCGTCCTTGAAGCCCATCGAGCCGGCGATCTTGAACGCCATCTCGTTCGAGTCGACGTCGTGGTAGGAGCCGTCGAACAGCGTCACCTTCACATCCACCACCGGGTAGCCGGCGATGACGCCGGTCTCCTCGGCTTCCCTGACGCCCTTGTCGACCGCCGGCACGTACTCGCGCGGCACGCTGCCGCCGACGATGCCGTTGATGAACTCGTTCCCCTTGCCGGGCGCATTGGGCTCGATCTTCAGCCACACGTGGCCGTACTGGCCGCGCCCGCCCGACTGCCGTATGAACTTGCCTTCGCTCTCGACGCGGCCGCGGATGGTCTCGCGGTAGGCGACCTGCGGCTTGCCGACGTTCGCCTCGACCTTGAACTCGCGCTTCATGCGGTCGACGATGATCTCCAGGTGCAGCTCGCCCATGCCGGAGATGATGGTCTGCCCGGACTCCTGATCGGTGCTCACCCGGAACGAGGGGTCCTCCTTGGCGAGGCGCTGCAGCGCCAGGCCCATCTTCTCCTGGTCGGCTTTGGTCTTGGGCTCCACCGCCACCGAGATGACCGGAGCCGGGAACTCCATCTTCTCCAGCGTGATGACGTCCTCGAGGTCGCAGAGCGTATCGCCGGTGATCACGTCCTTGAGTCCCACGGCCGAGGCGATGTCGCCGGCGCGCACTTCCTTGATCTCGGTGCGCTCGCTCGCGTGCATCTGCAGGAGTCGCCCGATGCGCTCCTTCTTGTCCTTGGTGGGCACGAACACCGTGTCGCCGGAATTGAGCACGCCCGAGTACACGCGGAAGAAGGTCAGGTTGCCGACGAACGGGTCGTTGAGGATCTTGAAGGCGAGCGCGGCGAACGGCTGGTCGTCGCCGGCCTTGCGCGTGGCGGGCTTGCCGGCCTCGTCCACCCCTTTGACCTCCGGCATGTCCACCGGCGAGGGCATGAACTGGATGACCGCATCGAGCAGCGCCTGCACGCCCTTGTTCTTGAACGCGCTGCCGCACATGGCCAGCACGATCTCGTTCCGCAGCGAGCGCTCGCGCAGGCCCTGGCGGATCTCATCGTCCGAGAGCTGCTCGTGCTCCAGGTACTTGTGCATGAGCGTATCGTTCGCTTCCGCCGCCGCCTCGATCATCTTGCCGCGGTACTCGAGCGCCTGATCCTTGAGGCTCGGCGGAATGTCGCGGTACTCGAAGCGCATGCCCTGGGTCTCCATGTCCCAGTAGATGGCCTTCATGCGGATCAGATCGATCACGCCCTCGAAGGTGTCCTCGGCGCCGATCGGCAGCTGGATCGCGACCGGATTGGCGCGCAGCCGCGCGCGGATCATCTCAACCACCCGCAGGAAGTCGGCGCCGGCGCGGTCCATCTTGTTGATGAAGGCGATGCGCGGTACGCCGTACTTGTTCATCTGCCGCCACACCGTCTCGGACTGCGGCTGCACCCCTGCGACCGAGTCGAAGAGCGCCACCGCGGAGTCGAGCACCCGCAGCGAGCGCTCCACCTCGATGGTGAAGTCGACGTGCCCGGGCGTGTCGAGGATGTTGATGCGGTGCTCGGGGAAGCTGTTGTCCATCCCCTTCCAGAAGCAGGTGGTGGCGGCCGCGGTAATGGTGATGCCGCGCTCCTGCTCCTGCTCCATGTAGTCCATCACGGCGGCGCCGTCGTGGACCTCACCGATCTTGTGCGACACACCGGTGTAGAACAGGATGCGCTCGGTCGTCGTCGTCTTGCCCGCGTCGATATGCGCGGAGATGCCGATGTTCCGGTAGCGCTCGATGGGCGTCGCGCGTGCCACTTCAATGTCCTCTCGAGCCCGGGTCCTTACCAGCGGTAGTGGGCGAAGGCCTTGTTGGCCTCCGCCATGCGGTGCGTGTCCTCGCGCTTGCGCACCGCGGCGCCGCGGTTCTCGGACGCATCCATCAGCTCATGCGCGAGACGGAACGCCATGGACTTCTCACTCCGCGCACGCGCCGCCTCGATGACCCAGCGCATCGCCAGCGTCTGGCGGCGGGTGGCGCGCACCTCGACCGGCACCTGGTAGGTCGCGCCGCCGACGCGGCGGGACTTGACCTCCACCACCGGCTTCACGTTGTCGAGCGCCGTCGACAGCACCTCGATCGCCTCCGGTCCCTGCTTGCCGGTCTTCTCGGCAATGCGCTCGAGCGCGCCGTAGATGATGCGCTCCGCGGCGGATTTCTTGCCGTTCTTCATGACCACGTTCATGAACTTGGCGAGCATCTCGTTGTTGAACTTAGGGTCCGGCAGGATGGTGCGGACGGGAGCTTGAGCTCGACGCGACATAAGTGCCTACACCTTACTTCTTCGGGCGCTTGGCGCCGTATTTGGAGCGGCCCTGCTTGCGCTCGCCGACGCCGGCGCAGTCGAGCGTGCCGCGCACGGTGTGATAACGGACACCCGGCAGATCCTTGACGCGGCCGCCGCGGATCAGCACCACCGAGTGCTCCTGCAGATTGTGGCCCTCACCGCCGATGTAGCTCGTCACCTCGTAGCCGTTGGTGAGGCGCACGCGGCATACCTTGCGCAGCGCCGAATTTGGCTTCTTCGGCGTCGTCGTATAGACGCGCGTGCACACCCCGCGCTTCTGCGGGGACGCCCCGAGCGCCGGCACCTTGGTTTTCTCCGCCCTGAGCCGGCGCGGTTGCCGGATAAGCTGACCCGTGGTCGCCATCGTTACCTGATCTCCAGATCCCCTGGGTGCGGGGAGTCGTCCGCTCGCGACGAAGCGACCCGCGAAGAACACCGGGCCGCCTTTTGAGGCGGCCCGGTACTCGTAAGTCGCTGTTTCCGGTGCCGGCGTGTCGATGAGGCCGGCCCGACAAAGGCGGGCGATTCTAGGTACGCGCTTCGGGGGTGTCAACCCGCGGCCCTGAGCCGGCCGCCTCGCCGGCTGCCGCTATGCCGCGGCCCCGTGAGGGGTGCGCTCGGTGCAATTGATTTGTCGCGCTGTCGCATTACGATAGGGCGCGAACGGGCCGCAAAACGCCTTGCTATAAGGGCGGCCCTCCATGCGAAGGTGCGGGAGTGCCGTCTCCTCGGGCTCGGGGGAACTCGATGCGTAGCACGCGGCGGATCCGCCGGCCTCAGTGGACCGGGTGGCGACCGCTCCTCGGCGGTCTCGCGGCCGTCGGCATATGCCTGGCGGCAGGAGACCTGGCGGCCGGGGCGGCCAGCGCCACCCTGCGCAGCGCCCTGCCCCACGCGATTCCCCACTCCGGCCCTGCGGGCTCACCGCTTGCAGCGCAGGTGCTCGACGCGCAGTCAGGCGACCCGGCCCCGGATGTGGTGGCGGGCGGCTCGCTCGACGGGCAATTCATCCCCTTCACCCCGCGCGGCTCGCATCGGCAGACCCAGCCGCTCTGGCTGCGGCTCCCAGCGGTGAGCCCGGCGGCGCCCGGAGCAGCCCGGATCCCCGTGCTCGTCGCGCGCGCCGGCATCGACCAGCCATTGACCGTGTTCGTCCGCCGTGCCGGTGCGCCCCTCGAGCTGACTCCGAGCGCGGTGCTGCCGCAGTTCGGCGGCGCGCAGGACTCGGTGTTCGTGCTGCCCGCCGGGCTCGACCCCGCGGCGCCCTTCTATGCGCACATCACGCGCGCGGGCCCCGTCACGACCGACCTGCGCTTCTCGGCCTCGACACTCGAGCAGGTGCTCGAGCGCTCCGCCACACATGCCCGCGTGATCGCGCTCGCCTTCGGGGCGCTCATGGCGATGGCGCTCTCGACGCTGCTCGTGCGCTTCGTGCTCACCGACCGGCTCTACCCGCTCTACGGCACGCTGTTCGGTCTGCAGGCGCTGTACCTCGCCTACTTCTCCGGCCAGGGTTTTCACTGGCCGGTACTCTCCTGGGCGCGCCCGCTGTCCTCTTACGCGTGGAACGTACCGGTCGCGATCAGCGGCGCGGCGGCCGCGCTCTTCGTGCGCGAGTTCGCGAACCTGCGGCTCTTCTCGCCCAGGGTGTATCGCTTCTTCGGCTGGATCGCGCTCGCCTTCCTCGCCCTCGCGGCAGCGAACGTGCTCAGGGTGCTCGGCCTCGCGCAGCTCATTGCCGCGGTCGGCAACCTCATGTTTCTCGGCAGCGCGCTCTTTACGCTGGTGGTGTCGTTTCTCGCCTGGCGCGGCGGCAACCGCGCCGCGGGCTGGTTCCTGATCGCCTGGGCACTGCTCTCGACGTTCCAGATCGCGACCGCGGTGTGGTTGCTCTACGGCCGGGCCGACTCCGCCGAGGGTCTCCTTTATTACGGGCTTGCGCCCTCGATGGTGGCGGCGGCCGTGCTGATCGCGCTCGGCACCTCCGACCGCATGCGCGCGCAGACCGCCGCGCTCACCGATGCGGAGCGGCGCGCACAGACGGATCCGCTCACCGGAGTGCTGAATCGACGCTCGCTGATCGAGCGGCTGGATGCGGCCTGCATGCGCGCCAAGGCACGCGGCCAGCCGATCGCCGTGCTGTTCATCGATCTCGACCACTTCAAGCAGGTGAACGACACGCGCGGTCACGCCGCCGGCGATGCCTGCCTGTCGGCCATCATCCCGCCGATCCACGCGGAGCTGCGCCAGTCGGACGTCATCGGCCGCTACGGCGGCGAGGAGTTCGTGGTGATCCTGAGCGGCGCGGACTCGGCTTCCGCACAGCCGATCGCCGAACGCATCTGCAGGCGCGTCTCCGAGGTGCGTATCGAGGGCTTCGGCGAGCCGATCGCGCTCACCTGCAGCATCGGGGTCGCCGCCAGCGACACGCTCGGGGTCTGGGGCCAGCACCTGATCGCGCACGCTGACACCGCGCAATACGTCGCCAAGCGCGCGGGGCGCAACCAGGTGCAGCTCGCCGCCGCGCTCGCGGCGTAGGGTGGCCTGCGGCTCAACATGAGTGTCCGCGCCGCAACCGAACGCGATATCCCCCAGCTCCTGGCGCTCATCCGCCGCTACTGGGATTTCGAAGGGATCGCCGGCTTCGAGGCGCTGCGCATCGAGCTGCTGCTCAAGCAGCTGATCGGCGCGCCGTTCCCGGGTGCGTCGGCGTCATCCTCCGCTCAGGTAGCGCCGCCCGCGGGCGCCGTGTGGGTGGCGGAGAGCGACGGGCGGCTCGTCGGCTATGTGGTCGCCGTCACCCTCTGGAGCCTCGAGCACCTGGGGCCGATGGCCGAGATCGACGAGATGTTCGTCGTGCCCGAGGCGCGTGCCCGCGGTGTCGGGCGGCAGCTTCTCACGAGCCTCGAGCAGCACCTCGCCGCGCGCGGCTGCGTGCGCTTGCAGCTGCAGCTCGGCGTCTCCAACACGCTGGCGCGGGCTTTCTACCGGCGTCTCGGCTTTGCACCGCGCGAGGGTTACGCGCTCTACGACAAGCCGCTCAACGCACCCCAGAGGCCGCGGTGACCAGCACGCCCGCGGCGGCTGCCGAAGCCCAGCGGTTGCTGCAGGCGGGGCAGCCCGAGGCGGCGCTCAGCTTCGCCGAGCGCGCCGTCGCCGGAGCGAGCCGCTGCCTGCCGGCCCATGGGTTCCTCGCGTCGGTGCTGCTGAGGCTCGGTCGCACGGCGGACGCCGAGCAGGTGATCGCCGGCGCTCTCGAGCTCGCCCCCGGAGTGGCGGATGCCTACGACGGCCTGGCCTTCGTCTCGATGGTGCTCGGTCGCCATGAGCGCGCCAACCGGCTCTATCGTCGTGCCACCGAGCTCGCGCCCGGGGAGCCGCGCTTCTGCTACAACCTCGCCTGCAGCGAGCGCAGCCTCGGCAACCTCGCGGAGGCGGAAGCGGCCTGCGACCGCGGCATCGCGCTCGATGCGACGCAGTACCCCACCTGGCTGCTGCGCTCGGAGCTGCGCGTCCAGTCGCCGCAGGCGAATCACGTCGCGGAGCTCGAGGGGCAGCTCGCGCAGGCCGGTCGCGAGCATCGGGCGCGGGTGTTCCTCGGGTTCGCGCTCGGCAAGGAGCTCGACGACCTCGGACGCTTCGACGAGGCCTTTCACTGGTTCGCGACCGCAGCCGATGCGCGCCGTGCGCGGCTCGCCTACGACGTCGCGACCGATGAGCGCAAGCTCGAGCGCATTGCGGCGTGCTACCCCGGCGAGGCCGGCGGGGCGCCCACTGCCCTCGACTCCTCCCGTTATATTTTCATCGTCGGCCTGCCGCGCTCGGGCACGACGCTGCTCGAACGCATCCTGACGGGTCTCCCCGGCGTGCGCTCCAACAGCGAGACCGACAACTTCTCGCGCGCGCTGCTCGCGCACGCCGCCGGTACGGGCGACGTGTTCGCGCGGGCGGCCGCGGCGGATCCGTACGCCGTCGCCGGGGACTACGCGCGCCTGGCGGAGCCGGGAGCCCGCGCCGCGCACCTCATCGAGAAGCTGCCCGCCAACTACCTCTACCTCGGCGCGATTCGCCGTGCGCTGCCCGAGGCGAAGCTGCTGCTCGTCAGGCGCATGCCGCTCGACAGCTGCTTTGCGATGTACCGGACGCTGTTCGCCGCCGGCTACCCCTTCAGCTACGACCTCGAGGAGCTCGGCCGCTATTACTCGGCCTGGGAGCAGCTCATCAATCACTGGCGCCGCACCCTCGGCGAGCGCCTGCATGAGGTGGTCTACGAGGACCTGGTGCGCGAGCCGCTTCGCACCGGCGCTGCGATCGCCGCGCACTGCGGACTCGAGTGGCGCGATGCGGCGGTCGACATCCTGAGCAACCGCTCCGCGTCGCTGACGGCGAGCGCCGCCCAGGTGCGCCGCCCGATCTACGGCAGCTCATCGGGCCGCTGGCGGCATTACCGCGCGCACCTCGGGCCGCTCATCGCGAGCTTGCGCAGCCGCGGCGTCGCGCTCCCCGACTAGAAGTCGTATCCGAGGCGCACGCCGATCTCGCGCGGCGGATTCACCAGGTAGTCGTTGGTCAGGTCGTCCAGCTGGTTCGGCTGCGAGGGCTGGGCCAGGATCTCCCACTTGTCGAACAGGTTGGTCACGTAGAAGGTCGTGTGCCACCGCTCGTGATGCAGCGTCGCGTTGAGGTTAGTCACCTGGTAGGGCGAGGAGTGCTGGATGGTCGTGGTGCCGACGCTCGGGGCGAGCTGCAGGGCAACCTTGCTGCGGTACACGGTGTTCCCCGACAACGACAGGTCGTAGCCGGGCGAGAGCGCGATGTCGTAGATCAGGGCCACGTTGAGGCTCGTCTTCGGGCTCCCCGGCAGCTGCTCACCGGCGCTGCCTGAGAGCAGCCCCGGCACGATGGTGCCCTCGCCGTTGTTCGCCGGCAGCGAGAAGTTGCTGGTCAGCTTGGCATCGGCATAGGCGAAGCCGACGAGGTAGCTCAGGCGCGGCACGAACAGCGGGCCCGTGGACTCGAGCTCGAAGCCCTTTGACTGCGCCGTGTTGGCGTTGTAGACGGCGAGGTTGCCGGACGGCAGGCTGGAGGAGATCTGCGGCTTGTCCCAGTAGATATCGAAGAGCGCGAACGTATAGGACAGGCCGTTGTCCAGCCGGCCCTTGAGTCCCGCCTCGTAGTTGTTGGTGCTGTCGGGCTGGTAGGTGCGCAGCAGCGGGCTCTCCTCGAAGATGCCGCTCTGCGGCACGGAATTCGCGCCGCCGCGGCGGAAGCCCTGCGACCACAGCGCGTATACGTACTGGTTGGGCGAGTACTCGTAGGACGGATTGACCTTGCCCACCCACTTCGAGGCCGGCGCGCTGCGCGGCGTCGGCGGAATCAGCGTCGGGAACGTGAAATCCTGGTACAGCTGCCGGTCGGTGAACTCCTGGCTGAAGTGCCGTGCGCCGACCGTGAGCTGGCCCTGTGAGGTCACGTGCCAGGTGAGCTCGCCGAAGCCCGATTTGTCCTGGAAGCTCTGCGTGTCGAGCTGCTGGAAGGTGAGGTCGTCGGGACCGCTGAGCAGCAGGCAGTTCGGAAAGGTGGCGCCGGCGTAGTAGTAGCCGGTGCAGCTCTGCGCCACCGAACGCTCGGGCGAACCCTCGTTGGTGACGAACCAGTCGCCGTGGCGCGTCTGGTTCTGATAGAAGACGCCGAGCACGTAATCGAACAGGTGCGACGGGTCGGACTTCGACACGAGGCGCACCTCCTGAGAGAAGGTGTGCGCTTCGTCGGTGAACAGGAACGGATAGATGAAGCGCGGATTGGTCGGGACGCCGGCGTAATACGGCAGGAAGTAACCGCCGTCGTAACCGCCGTAGTCGAAGCTCGAGTCCTGAATGAGCGAGCCCGAGGTCGACTGGTACGAGGTCGTCGAGGAGACGGTCGCGAACCCCGCGTCGTAGCTCATGTCGAGGCTGCTCAGGTTGGTCGTGCGGGTGTAGGGCTCATCGACCAGCGCGAACTCCTGATAGGGGCCGCCCGCGGGGAAGATGGCGTGGGGATCGAACGGCGACACGCCGCCGGCGAAGTCGGGATTGACCTGCGGCCCGCCGTCGCCCGTCACGTGCGCATTGAGCTGCGCGAGCTCCGCGCTGAAGGCCGCGACCGGCTGCCACAGCAGGCTTGCCCGCCCGCTGAAGGTCCTCTGGTAGTTCCAGTCGTCATGGCTCGTGTAGATGGGCGAGCTGTTCACCGGATCAGCGGGATCGGCGAGCAGCGGCACTCCGTAGATGCCGTTGTTGGTGCGCTCTTCCACGCCGTAGACATCGATCCAGCCCGGCTCGTAGGCATACTTCGCCGCCGCGCGAAACGCCAGCACGTCCCCGAGCGGCGCGTTGAGCATCCCCTTGACCGAGTAGCCGGTGCCGTCGGAGTGAGCGAGCCGCGAGCCGCTGGCCTCCACCGACCCGGCCCAGGTGTCGAGCTGCGGCGAATTCGGAATGAGCCGCAGTGCGCCGCCGAGCGCGCCGGCGCCGTAGAGGGTGCCCTGCGGCCCGCGCAGCACCTCGACGCGGTTGAGGTCATCGAGCTGAAAGTAGCCGTCGATCGGCGAATTGCCGATGTAGGTTCCGACGGGGTCCTGCTCGAAGGTGCGGAAGCCGCGCGCCGGACTGCCGGTCGCATTGATGCCGCGGATGATGGGCGAGACGGCGCCCGCGAAGCGCGCCCCGTAATCGTACTCGGAGAGTCCCGGCACCTGGGTGGCGAGCGAGGCGATGTCGGTCGCGCCGCTCGCGGCGATCTGCTCCGGACTCACGACCGAGATGCTGTAAGGCACCGCCTCCAGCGACTGCGCGCGCTTCGAGGCCGTCACGACCACTTCCTGAAGCCCCGGGGCCGCCTCCTGGGGAGCGGTG
>JASHTN010000208.1 GCA_030040525.1 Gammaproteobacteria bacterium
CCGCCGCTCACTTCGGCGTCTGCGCCGGGGTGGGCGGTGACGCGGATCGCTGCGCCGCAGTCGGCGCGCTGCCCGCTCCCGTCCCGGGCGTCGCGCCTGGCGCGGGCGGTGGCGGCGCCGGCAGCGCTGCGCCGGGTGCGGGTTTCGGCTGCGACTGGCTCGCCTCCTCGAGGATCGACTTGGGTGCCGCGCTCGCACGCGTGCCGGTGTAGGCGAGCGCCAGGCTGTTGATCATGAAAATCGCTGCAAAGACGGCGGTAGCCTTCGACAGTGCCGTGGAGGCGCCGCGCGCGCCGAACACCGTCCCGGACGCGCCTGCGCCGAAGCCCGCGCCCGCCTCCGCCCCCTTGCCGCGCTGAATCAGCACGAGGCCGACGATGGCGAACGAAGAAAGCACCTGGATTGCAGTCAAGATGATGCGCAACATTTGCAACCTGCTCACCCCGGTCGCGCCGTGGCCAGGATCGCCAGAAACTCATCCGCCTTGAGCGAGGCGCCGCCGATCAGGCCGCCGTCGACGTCGGGCATCGCAAACAACTCGGCCGCATTACCGGCCTTGACGCTGCCGCCGTAAAGAATCCGCGTAGCCGCGGCGATTCTAGCATCCCGCGCCGCGATGCGGGCGCGGATGAAGGCTTGCACCTCCTGGGCCTGCTCCGGGGTGGCGTTGCGCCCGGTGCCGATCGCCCACACCGGCTCGTACGCCACCACACCCTGGCCGAGCGCGCTCGCGCCGCACAACTCGAGCACCACCTCGAGCTGCCGGGCGACGACCTCGCGGGTGCGGCCTGCTTCGCGGTCGGCAAGCTGCTCGCCGACGCACAGGATCGGGATCAGCCCGCGGGCATGCGCTGCGGCGAACTTGCGCGCGATGAGCTGATCGCTCTCGCGGTACAGGAGCCGCCGCTCCGAGTGGCCGACGATCACGTACTCGCAGCCGACGTCCTTGAGCATGGCGGCGGAGACCTCGCCGGTGAAGGCGCCCTGCGCGTCCGCGCACACATCCTGGCCGCCGAGGCTGAAGGCCGAATCGCGCAGCAGTCGCGCGAGCTCCTGCAGGTACACGAACGGCGGACAGACGACGCAGGCCGCCGCCGGCGTCGCCGGACAGCCGGCGAGCAGCTCCTCGACGAGCCGCGCATTCTCCACGCGCGAGCCGTGCATCTTCCAGTTGCCGGCGACGATGGGGTGGCGCATGACCTGTGGGCCGTCAGTCCGCCACTCCCGTGACCGCCTCGCATAGCTCCGTAGCCGCAGCGCGCGCCGTGGCCTCGTCCCGCGCCTCCACCATCACCCGGATCACCGGCTCAGTCCCCGAGGCGCGCAGCACCACGCGGCCGTCGTCTCCCAGGCGCTTCTCGATGCGTGCCACGGCCTTCTGCACCGCGGGCACGGCGGCCGGATCGAAGCGCTGCGCGACTCGCACGTTCATGAGCACCTGGGGAAACTTCTGCATGCCCGAAGCGAGCTCGGCGAGCGGCCGGCCGGTCTGCTTCATGACCGCGAGCACCTGCAGCGCGCTCACCAGGCCGTCGCCGGTGGTGGTCTTGTCGAGGCACAGGATGTGGCCCGAGGTCTCGCCGCCGAGTACGCCCTGCGTCTCGCGCAGCATCGCCAGCACGTAGCGGTCGCCGACCGCCGCGCGCCGGAACTCGATGCCGCTCGCGCGCAGCGCGATCTCCAGCCCCATGTTGCTCATCGAGGTGCCGACCACGGGTCCCGAGAGTGTGCCGCCCTGCTTGAGAGCGCGTGCGATCACGTACAGCAGCTGGTCACCGTCGACGATGCGGCCGAGGTGATCGACCATCACCAGGCGGTCGCCGTCGCCGTCGAGCGCCAGACCGACGTTGGCGCGCACGCCCGGCACGGTGAGCTGCAGCAGATCCGGCGCGGTCGAGCCGCAGCCGTCATTGATGTTGCGGCCGTTCGGCGAGCAGCCGATGGGCACGATCTCGGCGCCGAGATCGGCGAGGATCCGCGGTCCCACCTTGTAGGAAGCGCCGTTGGCGCAGTCGATGACGATCTTCAGTCCCGCGAGATCGACACCCGCGGGCAGCGTCGCGGCGCAGAACTCCTGGTAGAGCGTGCGCGAGCGGTCGGCGCGGGTGGCGCGCCCCAGGCTGCGCGAGGTGCGGGTGATCGGCGCCTGGGCGAGCTCGGTCTCGATGCGCTCCTCGAGCTCGTCCGAGAGCTTGCCGCCCGAGGCGTCGAAGAACTTGATGCCGTTGTCGTCGTAGAGATTGTGCGAGGCACTGATCACGACGCCGAAACTGCAGTTGAAGCGCCGGGTCATGTAGGCGATCCCGGGCGTCGGCAGCGGCCCGATCAGCATGACGTCGACGCCGGCGGCGACGAAGCCGGCCTCGAGCGCCGACTCGAACATATAGCCCGAGAGGCGCGTGTCCTTGCCGATCAGCACCGTGCCGCCATCCGGCGCCAGCACCCGCGCCGCGGCGCTCGCCAGCTGCAGGGCGAAATCCACCGTCATGGGGTGCTCGCCCACCCGGCCCCTGACTCCGTCGGTGCCGAAATAGCGTCGATCCAATTACCCTCTCCCCATCACGGCGGCAACGACCTCGAGCGCCTCGAGCGTCGCAGCGACGTCGTGCGCACGGATGATGCGCGCGCCGGCGAGCGCCGCGACCACCGCGAGCGCGACGCTGCCGTTGACGCGCTCGCCGGGCGGACGGCCCGTGAGTGTGCCCACCATGGACTTGCGCGACAAGCCGACCACCACCGGCCGCCCGCCGGCGGCGAGCTCCGGCAGATGCCGCAGCAGCGTCAGATTGTGCTCCAGGGTCTTGCCGAAGCCGAACCCCGGATCGACGGCGATGCGCTGCGACTCGACCCCTGCCGCCCGGCAGGCCTCGACCCGATCGGCAAGGAATGCCCGTACCTCGCCGACCACATCCACGTAGTGCGGCGCCACCTGCATCGTGCGCGGCTCTCCCTGCATGTGCATCAGACACAGCCCGCAACCGCTCCCGGCCACGGCCTGCAGCGCTCCGGGCGCACGCAGCGCATGGACGTCGTTGACGAGCCCGGCGCCGGCGGCGAGCGCCGCGCGCATCACCTCGGGTTTGCTGGTGTCGACTGAGATGACCGCGCCGGTGGCGGCACGCAGCCGCTCGATCACCGGTACGACACGCCGCAGCTCCTCCTCGAGAGCCACCGGCTCCGCGCCCGGCCGCGTCGACTCCCCGCCCACGTCGATGAGCGCCGCTCCCTCCTCCGCGAGGCGCACGCCGTGGGCCACCGCCTCATCGAGCGCCAGGAAGCGTCCCCCGTCCGAGAAGGAATCCGGCGTCACGTTGAGCACGCCCATGACGACCGGCCGGCTCAGGTCCAGCGTCTTATCTGCGCAGCGCAGCGACGGATTCACGGCGTTCCCGGAAGGACCTTTTTGTGGCCGCGACCGGGCGCCTTCGGCAGCGACTCAGTGTTGTCCCGCCGGTATGGCCGGGCCGCCTGCGGCCGACCCTTCAGCAGGCGCCTTGGGCGGCTTGTTCGAGAGCGCCTCGTCCCAGCCCACGGGCGGCTTGGGCGTTCTGCCGGCCATGATGTCCTTGAGCTGCCCCTCGTCGATGGTCTCGTACTTCATGAGCGCATCGGCCATGAGGTGCAGCTTGTCGAGCGAGCTGACGAGGATGTCGCGCGCCCGCTTGAAGTTCGCCTCGATCACCCGCCGCACCTCCTCGTCGATCGCGTGTGCGGTGACGTCCGAGACC
>JASHTN010000209.1 GCA_030040525.1 Gammaproteobacteria bacterium
TTCATGTGCGTACCGGTGCGGTCGGGCTCGCGGGTGGCGCCTGCGGCGGCGCGAGCGGATGCAGCCGCACCCACAGCGAGCTGCACCACCGCCCGAAGCGATCCAGGTAGAGGTAAATCACCGGCGTGGTGTAGAGGGTGAGCACCTGGCTCACCAGCAGCCCGCCGACGATCGAGATGCCGAGCGGCTGGCGCAGCTCCGCGCCGTCGCCGGTGCCGAAGGCGAGCGGCAACGCGCCGAGCATCGCCGCCATGGTGGTCATCATGATCGGACGGAAGCGCAGCAGCGAGGCGCTGTAGATGGCGTCCTCGGGGTTGCGGCCCTGACTGCGCTGCGCATCGAGCGCGAAGTCGATCATCATGATCGCGTTCTTCTTGACGATGCCGATCAGGAGGATGACCCCGATCAGCGCGATGATGCTGAACTCCTGGCCGAACAGCCGCAGCGCCAGCACCGCGCCGGCGCCCGCCGACGGCAGCGTCGAGAGAATCGTGATCGGGTGGATGTAGCTCTCGTAGAGCACGCCGAGCACGATGTAGACCGCCGCCAGCGCCGACAGGATCAGCACCGGCTCGTTGGCGAGCGACTCCTCGAAGGTATGGGCAGTTCCCTGGAAGCTGCCATGGATCGTCGCCGGCATGCCGATCTGGTTGATCGCCTGGGTGATTGCGGCCTGGGCATCGCTCAGCGACTTGCCTACCGCCAGGTTGAAGGAGAGCGTGGTCGCGACGAAGGTCCCCTGGTGGTTGACGGCGAGCGGCGTGTTGCCCGGGCCCCAGTGGCTGAAGACCGCGAGCGGCACCATCTGCTCGGCCGCGGTGCTGTCGGCTGCGCCGGTCGAGACCGCGCCGCGTCCGGAATTGGCCAGGCTGTTGGTTGCCTCGTTGCGCGCGGTGTCGGCCGCGATGGTCGCGGCCGTGCTGTTGCCCGAGGTCTGCGTGGAGGTCACGGTGCCCGCCACCGCATTGGTCGACTGCGTGCCGCTCACCGTGCCGCCGGCGGTGCTGACCCAGAGGTTCTCGAGCGTATCGGGACTCTGCCAGTACTTCGGCTCCACCTCCATGACGACGTGGTACTGGTTGAGAGCGTTGTAGATGGTCGAGACGTCACGCTGGCCGAAGGCGTCGTAGAGCGTGTTGTCGATGTCGGCGGGATTGAGCTGCAGCCGCGCGGCGGTGTCGCGGTCGATGAGCAGCTCGATCTCCAGCCCGTTCTGCTGCTGGTCCGAATTGACGTCGGTGAGCACGGTGGAGCGCGCCAGCGCCTCGGTGAGCTTTGGCGCCCACTTGTAGATCTCCGCGACGCTGTCGCCCTGGAGCGTGTACTGGTACTCGGCGTTGGCCTGCCGGCCGCCGACGCGGATGTCCTGCGCGGACTGCAGGAACAGCCGCGCGCCCGCGACCTGATTGAGCTTGGGCCGCAGCCGCGCAATCACCTGGTCGGCCGACAGCTTGCGCGCGGATTTCGCTTTGAGCGACACGAAGATGAAGCCGCTGTTGGTCTGGCCGCCGCCGGCCGAGCCGCCGCCGGTGAAGCCCACCACCGTATCGACCGACGGATCGGCCTGCACTATGGCGACGAACTGCCGCAGCTTCTTCTCCATCGACTGGAAGGAGATCGCCTGGTCGGCCTGGATGCCGCCGATCAGCCGCCCGGTGTCCTGCTGCGGGAAGAACCCCTTGGGGATGACCACGATGAGGTAGATGTAGAAGATCACCGCGCCGAGCAGCAGCGCCATGACGAGCGCGCGGTTGCGCAGCCCCCAGCGCAGCGTGCGCGCGTAGAAGCTGCGCATGCTCTCGAACGCCCGCTCGCTCAGGCGGAACAGCCGGCTCTGCGTCTCCGGGTCGGCGTGGCGGATGAAGCGCGAGCACATCATCGGGGTCGCAGTCAGCGACACCACCAGCGAGATCAGCACCGCGACCGAGAGCGTCAGCGAGAACTCGCGGAACAGCCGCCCGACGATGCCGCCCATCAGCAGGATGGGGATGAATACCGCGACCAGCGACAGGCTCATCGACATCACCGTGAAGCCCACCTCGCGCGCGCCCTGGATCGCCGCCTCGAAGCGCGGCATGCCGGCTTCCATGTGCCGCGTGATGTTCTCGAGCACCACGATCGCATCGTCGACCACGAAGCCGGTGGCGATGATGAGCGCCATGAGCGACAGGTTGTCGAGGCTGTAGTCGAGCAGGTACATGGCGCCGAAGGTGCCGAGGAGCGAGATCGGCACCGCCACCGCCGGCACCAGCGTCGCGCGCCAGTTGCGCAGGAACAGGAACACCACCAGGATCACCAGCGCCACCGCCACCATCAGCGTGAGCTTCACGGCCCTGAGCGAGGAGCGGATCGTCACCGTGCGGTCCATGGCCACGCGGATATCGATATCGGTCGGAATCGAGGCCTTGAGCGTCGGAATCAGCGCGATGACCCGATCCACCGTGTCGATGATGTTGGCGCCCGGCTGGCGGTAGAGAATGACGAGCACCGCGGGCTGGCCGTTGGCGAGCCCGAGGTTCCTGATGTTCTCGACCGAGTCGTCGACCTCGCCGACGTCCGCGAGGCGCACCGGCGCGCCGTTGCGGTAGGCGATCACCATCTCGCGGTACTCGGCCGCCTTGCTCGCCTGGTCGTTGGTGTAGAGCTGATAGTGGCGGCCGCCGACGTCGATCGCGCCCTTGGGCGTGTTGGCATTGGCGGCGGCGAGCGCCGCGCGCACGTCCTCGAGCCCGATGCCGTACTTGAAGAGCGCGCTCGGATTCAGCTCGACACGCACGGCCGGGAGCGAGCTGCCGCCGATGGTGACCTGGCCGATGCCGCTCACCTGCGAGAGCTTCTGCGCGAGGATCGTGTCGGCGGCGTCGTACAGCTGCCCCGCGGTGAGCGTCTTCGAAGTGAGCGTGAGGATCAGGACCGGTGCGTCCGCAGGATTCACCTTGCGGTAGGTCGGATTGCTGCGCAGCGCCGTCGGCAGATCGGCACGGGCCGCGTTGATCGCCGCCTCGACGTCGCGCGCGGCACCGTCGATGTCGCGGTCGAGGCCGAACTGCAGCACGACGCGCGTGGCTCCGGTCGAGCTCTGCGAGGTCATCTCGGTGACGTCGGCAATCTGCCCGAGGTGGCGCTCGAGCGGCGTCGCCACGGTCGCCGCCATCACGTCCGGACTCGCCCCGGCCATGGTGGCCTGCACCGAGATGGTCGGAAAATCCACCTGCGGGAGCGGCGCCACCGGCAGCTTGAAGTAGGCGATGGCGCCGGCGAGCGCGATCCCCATGGTGAGCAGCGTGGTCGCGACCGGCCGGCGGATGAAGGGGTCCGAGAGGCTCATTGCGCCGGGGATCCTTCACCGGCGGCCGGCGCGGCGCCGCGCCAGCCGGAGATGCGCCGCTCCAGCCGGTCGAAGTACAGGTAGATCACCGGGGTGGTGAACAGCGTGAGCAGCTGCGAGAGGATCAGGCCGCCGACGATGGTGATGCCCAGCGGCCGGCGCAGCTCCGAGCCCGTGCCCGTGCCGAGCATCAGCGGCAGTGCGCCGAGGAGTGCCGCCATGGTGGTCATGAGGATCGGGCGGAAGCGCAGCAGCGAGGCGTGATAGATCGCCTCGCGCGGCGGCATGCCCTGCTCGCGCTCGGCGACCAGCGCGAAGTCGATCATCATGATGGCGTTCTTCTTGACGATGCCGATCAGCAGGATGATGCCGATGATGCCGATCACGCCGAGATCCGAGCGCGCGAACTCCAGTGCGAGCAGCGCCCCGACCCCTGCCGAGGGCAGCGTCGAGAGGATGGTCACCGGGTGGATGAAGCTCTCGTAGAGCACTCCCAGCACGATGTACACGGTGACGATGGCAGCGAGGATCAGGAACACCTCGTTGCTGAGCGTCGCCTGGAAAGCCAGCGTCGCGCCCTCGAAGGTCGTCATGAGGCTCGCCGGCAGGCCGAGCTCGTTCTCGGCTTTCTTGATGGCATCCACGGCGTCGCCGAGCGCCGCTCCCGAGGCCAGGTTGAACGACACCGTGGTCGAGGGGAACTGGCCGAGGTGATCGATCGACAGCGGCGCGGTGCGGCTCGACACCTTGACCAGCGCCGAGAGCGGCACCTCGCCGTTGACCGCCGTCGATGACGGCAGGTAGATGGTGCCGAGCGAATTGAGCGAGGCCATGAGCGAGCTGTCGGCCTGCAGGATCACCCGGTACTGGTTCGACTGCGTGAAGATGGTCGAGACGATGCGCTGGCCGAAGGCGTCGTAGAGCGCATCGTCGACCGTGGCCGGCGTGATGCCGAAGCGCCCGGCGGTGTCCCGGTCGATGGTGAGATAGGCGGACAGACCCTGGTTCTCCTGGTCGCTAGCCACGTCCGCGAGCTGCGGCAGCTGCTGCAGCCGGGCAACCAGCTTCGGCACCCAGGTGTTGAATTCGTCCGGGTTGGCGTCCTCGAGCACGAACTGGTACTGGGTGCGGCTCACGGTGTCGTCGATCGACAGGTCCTGCACCGGCTGCATGTAGAGCGAGATGCCGGGCAGGTCGGCGGTCTCCTGCTGCAGGCGGCGGATGATCCCGCTGGCGGACAGCGAGCGGTCATCGACCGGCTTGAGGTTGATGAGCATGCGGCCGCTGTTGAGCGTGATGTTGGTGCCATCGACGCCGATGAAGGACGACAGGCTGACCACGTCCGGGTCCTTGAGGATTGCCGCCGCGAGACCCGCCTGGCGCTGTGCCATGTCGGCGTACGACACCGACTGCGGCGCCTCGGTGATCGCCTGGATGATGCCGGTGTCCTGCACCGGGAAGAACCCCTTGGGGATGAACACGTACATGAGGATGGTGAGGACCAGCGTGCCGATCGCCACCGCGAGGGTCATCGGCTGGCGGTCGAGTACCCAGCGCAGCGCACTGGCATAGCTGTCGATCAGCGCCTGGAACTTCCCGTTT
The DNA here is from genome assembly GCA_030040525.1 of Gammaproteobacteria bacterium. Classification (GTDB taxonomy): domain Bacteria; phylum Pseudomonadota; class Gammaproteobacteria; order Steroidobacterales; family Steroidobacteraceae; genus 13-2-20CM-66-19. The sequence continues at coordinate 4,931 of JASHTN010000209.1, forward strand.
GCCCAGCGCGTGACGCGGTTCTCGTCTTCGGCGCTGTGATGGCGCAGCAGCTTCGCGCACATCATCGGCACGAGCGTCAGCGACACCACCGCCGAGATCACGATGGTCACGGCGAGCGTGATGGCGAATTCGTGGAACAGCCGTCCCACCACATCGCCCATGAACAGCAGCGGGATCAGCACTGCGATCAAGGACACCGTCAGCGACACGATGGTGAAGCCGATCTCGCCCGCGCCCCGTAGCGCCGCCTCGAGCGGCGGCATACCCTCCTCGATGTAGCGCGAGATGTTCTCGATCATGACGATCGCGTCGTCGACCACGAAGCCGGTGGCGATGGTGAGGGCCATCAGCGACAGGTTGTTGAGGCTGAAGCCGAGCAGGTACATGGCCGCGAGCGTGCCGACCAGCGACAGCGGCACCGACAGGCTCGGGATGATGGTGGCGGGCACGCTGCGCAGGAACAGGAAGATCACCAGCACGACCAGCACGACGGCCAGCGACAGCTCGAATTCGACGTCGTGCACCGAGGCGCGGATGGTATTGGTGCGGTCGGTGAGGATGGTGACGTCGGCCGCGGCGGGCAGCGACTGCGAGAGCTCCGGCAGCAGCTTCTTGATGCGGTCGACGACCTGGATGACGTTGGCGCCGGGCTGGCGCTGGATGTTGAGAATGATGCCCGGAGTGTTGTTCACCCAGCCGGCGAGATAGACGTTCTCGGCGCCGCTGGTCACCTCGGCCACGTCCGACAGCCGGACCGGATTGCCGTTCCTGTAGGCGATGACGATGCTCGAGTAGTCCTGCGGGTCCTGGATCTG
>JASHTN010000018.1 GCA_030040525.1 Gammaproteobacteria bacterium
CGGATCTGGCGCAACTTCGCTCCCCGGGGCCCGAGGACGACCCAAGCGTCGCTCCGCAGCCTCAGTGAAGTTCCCAAACCCAGACAGAGGAGACCGTCATGAACTCGAATCTCAAGACTTCTAACCGCAGCATCCTCGCTTACGCCATCGCGATGTGGCTGACGTGCGCATTGCTCGCTGCCAACGCGTACGCGGACGATCAGGTCCGCAGCGAGACCGTCAGGTTTGCCGATCTGAACCTCGGCACGCCGGCTGGCGTAGAGGCGCTCTACGGTCGCATTCACGCGGCAGCCGGCCGCGTCTGCGATCAGCCCGGCGGCAGGATGCCGGCGGTCAGAGCCTGCATCACGAAAGCCGAGAGCGAGGCGATCGGAAAGGTGAACCAGCCGTTGCTGACTGCTTACTATCAGAAGAAAACCGGCAACCAGCCGCCGGCGCTCATCGCCAAGCGATGAAGCGGATTGCGGGGTCCGGGCAAAGGCCACGTTCGGACCCCGTTTCTCCGCCGGATCGTTGACTCGATGTCTCCGGCAGCCAGGACCTGCTATAACACCGGCGCCTGGTGGGGCAGCCTCGTGCGGCGCATTGTGGAGCCGGGAGCGGCTGTCCCGGCGGCGGCTGCCGTGATCGAGCCAATGAGACTGAAGTTCGTCGACTGCGTGCTCGACTTGCGCGCCAGGCGGCTGGAGCGCGGCAACAAGCTCGTGCCGCTCGAGCCGAAAATGTACGAGTTGCTCGAAGTGCTCATCAAGCGCAGACCGGCGGTCGTGACAAACAACGAGCTCGACGAGCTGCTCTGGCCGGATGTTTACGTGGCACGCACCAGCCTGACCCGTCTGGTCTCGGAGCTTCGAGCCGCGCTCGGTGATCCGCCGCGCAATTCCCGCGTCATCCGCACCGTCTACAAGGCTGGCTACGCGTTCTGCGCCGATGTGACTGGCTTGCCCGCAGAGCGGTCCGCGCCGGCGACGATCGAGGTGCTCTGGATGAAGCAGTCTTTGCCGCTCGCGGACGGCGAGCACATTGCCGGGCGGGACGTTGAATGCTCGTTGGTCATCGACGGCACCACGGTCTCGCGACGTCACGCACGCATTACGGTCGCTCACGGAGCGCTGACGATCGAGGATCTCGACAGCACGAACGGTACTCACGTCAATGGAGCACGCATCTCTGCGCCCACGCGGCTCGTTCCCGGGGATGAGTTTGCGCTTGGCAGCGAGGTGTTGCGCGTGCGGCTGCGCAGCTCGTCCGCGTTGACCGTCAAGGTCGACCCCGCTACCTAGGGCCAGGCAGCATGCCTTCCCTGCAGCGCGCCATCATCTCCTCATAGGCCGCTTCGATCTCACGGGTGGTGCGCGCGGTGTCGAACAAGGGCAGACGGGCAGGGTCGCGGGTCAGACGGTCGCGATAGGATTGGAGCTGTGCGCGGTCCTGGGTCAACCTGTGCGCCAGCGACTCGTACTCGTCCAGATTCTCCGTGATCAGCTCGGCAAGTCCTACGGCGTGCAGCAGGCTGGCGGCGACGCGTCCTGCAAACGCCTCTCCCCGGCAGGTGATAAGCGGCAGCCCCGCCCACAGTGCGTCGCTGGCGGTCGTATGGGCGTTGCAAGGCAGGGAATCCAGGAACAGATCGCCTAATGCGAGGCGGGAGATATGCGCCGAATGCTCGAGCGGCGGAGCAAACACCAGCCGGGCGGGATCGATGCCGGACCGCGCAACCTCACAGCGCAGATTCGCCGCGAACAGGGCATTGCTTTCCAGAAGCCAGAGCACGCTCGACGGCACCTTCTCCAGCAATCTCCGCCACAGCGCGAACATCTCGGCCGTGACCTTGTACGACTGGTTGAAGTGGCAGAAGACGAAATCCGTCTCCTGCAATCCATGCGCCGCCCGGGTCACGCGCGCGGGCCGGGGCCGCGTGCTGTCATTGATCTGATAGCAGCAGGGAAGCCGCACGACTCTCTCGCTGTAAAAGCGCTCTGCGCCTGCGGGGATCACCTCGGCATCGGCGAGGATGTAATCGATGTAGTCCGCCCCCAGGCTTCCGGGAAAACCCAGGTAACTGACCTGCGATAGCGCGGGTCGGTGGGCAAAGACGCCCATGCGGTGGGCGCCAAAATAGCCGTTGAGATTGACCAGGATGTCGATCTCCTGCTGCGCGATCAGCTGCGCGGCCTCGCGGTCGGAACGCCCCCGGATCGAGACGAACTCATCGAAGGCGGCGATCACGCGCCGGCGCATGGCGCTGCCGTCCTCGCGGCTGTTGTCGAAGCCGGTCACCTCAAAGCGGCTGCGGTCGTGATGCTCGAAGAGACCCGCGGCAAGATGCATGGTGGCTTGTGCACGGAATTCGCCGCTGAGGTAACCGAGGCGGATCTTCCCCTCGCGGCGGCGGCACCTGCGCGTCGCTGGCAGCGGCGGATACTTGTCCTGAGCATAGATCCTGGCGGCGGCCAGAAGATCGGCGGGTGAGGATGAGAGGCCCTGATAGGCGTAAGGCTCCACCACGCGCTTGCCCGAGCGCACGCGCTCGTCCAACGCGCTGCGTGCGCGCGCGAGATCCCGCCAGGCGCCTGCATGCTGCTGCATATGCAGCAGTTCGCCCTGCGCGTAGGGATAGTCGGGCCTGATCGCTACCAGGCGCTCCAGGTCGGCGATCGCACCCGCCACGTCGCTCTTGCGTGTCCACAGGCAGCTGGCGCGGCTGGCTAGCGCCTCCGGCATGTTGGGCTGCAGCGCCAGCGCGCGGTCATAGCTTTGAAGCGCCTGGTCCGCGTCGTCCAGCGCGCGAAGCACGCTGGCGCGGTTAACCCAGGCGCCGGCGTGGGCTGGGGCCTGCTGCACGATGCGGTTGAATTCGGCCAGCGCATCACTTGCCCGTCCCAAGGCCTTCAACGCGAGTCCGCGATTGTTGCGCGCTTCCACATCGTCGGGCCGAAGCTGCAGCAGCCGGTCATAGCTCGCGAGCGCCTCCTCAGGCCGACCCAGTGCCACCAGGGTGAGACCGCGATGGTTCCAGGCAGCTTCATTGGCGGGATCGAGCGCAACCGCCCGATCGAAACCGGCGAGCGCCTCCTCGTGGCGATTGAGCTTGGCGAGCAGCGCGCCGCGAATGTTCCAGGCACCGCTGTCGTTCGGACTGATCCTTACGGCCGTCTCCAGCACCGCCAGGGCCGCCTGGTGGCGGCCGACGCTCTGCAGCGCGATGGCGTAGTTCGAGAGCGTGTCCGGTGTGCCTGGCTGAAGCGCGAGTGCGCGCTCCGTATAGGGCAGCGCTTCAGCGGCACGGCCCTGCTGGATCCGGATCAGCCCCATGAGATGGAGCGCGGCACAGCAATCCTCGTCCGCTGCCAGCGACTTCAGATAAAGCGCTTCGGCCTCGGCCAGCCGCCCTGCCCGATGCAGCACCAGCGCCTCCTGCATCCATTGGATTGCCATGAGACTGTCTGTTTCTCATGTCCTGGCCGTGTCGCTAACCGCCGGGGCTGACCAGTTTGCAGCCGCGAACCTCGACGACAGCCGGGCGGCCCGCCGACGCAGCTACGAGAGTCCCGATCTTGTCGCAGCGCAGAGTGACACGCTCATGTTTTGAGATCTTCCTGGGGGGCATGACTGCCTCTGGCGCAAGCCGTGCAGTGACATCCCAGCGGTGAGCGGACAGCTCGAGCGCCGCGCCGCCTCGAGTTGCGGTGTTATCGACGGTTCCGCTGACCTCAACAATCGCGTTGCCGATCTTCTGCGTGAGGGCCTCAGGGTCAGCGCCGAACTCGGCCTGCAGGTCCTCGGCCGTCGTCTTGTACACAGGGCGGGGCGTGCCAGGGGGCGGCGGCAGCGCTGTCACGGGCATGGGTGTCAGACCAAGACACTGGTAGTAATGGTCCGCGTCAACGGTCCACTTTCCGTCCGAGTCTGGTGGCTGTCGAGCAGACGCCGAGCCGAAACGCCGGCAATCGTCCAAGGATGCGAAGACTGCGGTGCCGTGACCTTGGTTATCGGCGCTCAGGTCACACTTGCCTGTCACCGCGTAACATGCAAAGAAGCCGTACAGAAGGGCAGGCACGACTCACCTCCCCCACGGCGCGGTGATTCTTTCCCGCCACCGCTGACCGCGGGCAGTGGCGGCAAGACTACCACGAGGTAGCGACGCCTCCCGCACCGCGCGGGCGGATTCCGACTTATCCAGGTCCCGCCGGCAGGACCTTCGTCCACACGAGCACTGCAGAGCCGAGTCGGCCATCCAGCGGATCTCGCGCCGCGGGCGACTGGATGTACAGCACGTTCCCCTCAATCCTGAAGCGACGCACCTGTGTGGTACCAGTCCACGCTTCGATCCACGAGATATCGACGTGATGCCGAACCGTGTCGCCGTCGATCGTGTAGGTGCCCGCATAGGCCGCCATCCCGTTAAATAGCTCGATTTTTTCCGCGTCAGTGGGCACCGCCCCCGGCGGTTTGCGATCGTCGCGGACGACGATCGCCTGCATGCGACCGTCAGATCCGTAGCTCAGGTACCCGCCGGGATGTGCGCCGAAGGACTCGACCTCCTCGCCGCTGTCCGCATACACCATCCTGAAGGACTGAAGCTTCCAGGTTCCCAATAGCGGATTGGCGGGCGGCGGCTGTTTCTGCATGCTGGATACGTTGGTCATGTCATTTCCCCGAGGTACTGACTCGGCAGCGGATGGGAGCGGCGGGTGCGACTTGCCGGTCAGAGCCAGGCGCGAACGCCGAGGGCAAGCCGCCAGTCGCCACAGCGGCCCAGGGCGTCGTTCGGGCTCGCGGAGGCACTCGGTCCACAGCTTCGCTCGTAGACGACGCCGAGGTACGGCGCAAACTTGCGGCTGATCTCGTAGCGCAATCGCAGCCCCGTATCGAGGTCCGAGAGTCCCGCGCCGACCCCGCGGGCGCGGTCGGGCCGCGTGTAGAGGTTGAGCTCGGCCAGGGGTTCCAGAATCAGCCGCTGTGTCAGCAGCTCCGCGTAGCTCGCGAGGAGCTTGGCCGCGTAGTGACCGGCGTCGCTGGCATAGAGCGTCGCAGAGAGATGGAAGAAATACGGGGCAAGGCCTTCGACGCCCACGGCGGCCCAGCCGCGGCCTGGGGCCGAATCGAGATCGTACCGAACACCCGCCTGCACGTCGAAGTAAGTACTGACAGGACGTGCATAGAGCAGCTCATGGTCGCCATCCTCCACGCGGCCGCCGACTACGAAGCCCTCACTCTTCAGCCACAGGCGATTCGTGTCCGTGCCGACCCAGGCCTCACCGTCCCAGCGCAAGGCAACATCGGTGCCGCCGAAGCGGCCTTCGAGCTCATCGAGCAGACCGTGCACGTACACCCGATCGTCGTCCGAAGGCGGCCCGAAGGGCGCCGCCGCGCTCGAGTCCCCTTCGTCCGCGCCAGCGAGCGCGCTGCCCGGTAATCCCGCTGCCAGCACAGCCCACCCGGCTGCCCGCCACACGAGCGCCAGCGCCCTCATGCGACGAGCACGGTCCGGAACATGCCGGTCTCCATGTGATAGAGGAGATGACAGTGAAATGCCCAATGGCCGGGCGTGTCGGCGTTGAAGACAAAGCTCAGTCGCTCGTTCGGCTTGACGTTGACGGTGTGCTTGAGCGGCAGGCGGCCCCGCTGGCCGTTCTCCAGCGAGAACAGAAAGCCATGCAGGTGGATCGGGTGCTCCATCATCGTGTCGTTGATGAGCACGAAGCGCAGCCGCTCGCCGAGCGCGACACGCACGGGACCCGCCGCGGAGAACTTCCTGCCATCGAAGCCCCAGACGAACCGTTCCATGTTGCCCGTCAGGTGGAACTCGATCTCACGCGCCGGCGGGCGCGGCTCCGCGTCCGGATGCAGCGCCCTCAAGTCCGTGTACACGAGAACGCGTCGGCTGTTGCCCTCGAGCCCATCGCCCGGATCTGCCAGGCGGTCCTGCGGGGTGTCGCTCAGGTTGTCGACGAACGGCGTTCCGCGCATCGCCTTGGGATCGACGCCGTCGGCGTTGACGACAGGAACGGCGCGCGTCGCAGACGGCGTGCTGGTGGCCGCCTCGCTCGTCGCCATGCCCGTGTCCACCATGGTGCGCAGCGGCCGCGGGTCCGGCGGCGGGATCGCTCCCGTCATCCCGGTGCGCGGCGCGAGCGTCCCACGTGCATAGCCCGACCGATCCTCGGCCTGCGCGAAAATCGTGTAGGCAGTCTCCTGCGACGGCGCAACGATCACGTCGTAGGTTTCGGCAACGCCGAGCCGAAACTCGTCGACCGTGACGGGCTCTACGTCGTTGCCGTCGGCTGCAACCACGGTCAGCGACAGGCCCGGAATGCGCACGTCGAACGTGGTCATGCTCGACCCGTTGATGAAGCGCAGTCGCACGCGCTCACCGGGCTTGAACAGCCCGGTCCAGTTGGCCGCCGGCGGCAGACCGTTGCAGAGGAAGGTGTAGGTGGCACCGGTCACATCCATGATGTCCGTCGGCCTCATGCGCATGCGGTTCCACATGAGCCGGTCCTCGAGCGTCACCCCCCATCCCTGTCCTCTCGCGTCCTCGAGCAAGGTTGCGAGCGTGCGCCGATGGTAGTTGTAGTAGTCGCTCTGCTGCTTCAAGTTGGCGACGACCGTCATGGGATCCTCGTCCGTCCAGTCCGAGAGCATCACGACGTAGTCGCGGTCGTAGACGTAGGGCTCCGGCTCGTGCGGCACGAGGACCAGCGGACCATACAGGCCGGTCTGCTCCTGCATGCCGCTGTGACTGTGATACCAGTAGGTCCCGCCCTGGCGGATCGGGAACCGGTACGTGAAGCTTTCCCCGGGCCCGATGCCGCGGAAGCTGAGTCCCGGAACGCCATCCTGGTCGGCGGGCAGGCGCAGGCCGTGCCAATGGATCGAGGTCGGCTCGGCAAGCCGGTTCGTCACATGGATCGTCACCGCATCGCCCTGTCGCAGCCGCACGATCGGCGCCGGCACGCAGCCGTTGACGGCCGTGGCGATCCTCGCGCGGCCAGTCACGTTGAACGGCACCGGCCCGATGACGAGGTCGAGGCGCTCGCCGCTCAGCGTGGGCGGCGCTGACACGCTCTCAGCGAGGGCGGAAGCGCGCCAGAGCGATCCGGCGCACGTGGCGAGGGCCACGCCTTGAACGAAGCGTCGGCGGCTTATGGGATGCACGGCGGTCAGCAGTACCGGGCAAACGGTGGTGCCTATTGTGGCCTGGGTTTGCGGTACCGGCCAAAGAGCATTTCAGGACCGCAACACAGACCGACCCCGCCGACCAGCAGGATCAATCCCAGCTTGTTCCAACCGCCGGGGCCCAGCGGGATGAGACCCAGCCCGTAGAGCAGCGCCACGCCGGCCATGAGGAGGAAGAAGGGACCGGTGAAGTAGCAATGCAGGCGGCCGCAGGCGCGGGCGTTGAGCAGGCAGGCCACGCCCATGAACGTGAGGACCACGGGCCACAGAACCACAAGGTCGTGCACGGGAAGGAGGGAGCCGAGCGAGAGCGCTGCGATCGGCACTCCCCAGAGGAGCATCCCGCGCGCTCCGCTCGCCCAGTCCTTCGCAGCTCCGTTCTCCATCAGAGCGTTTGGGCTGGAAGGCAGCCGGCGCAAGCGGCCTGCACCGGCGGGCACGACACCGAGCCGTAGGAACAGAAGACGCAGCAGTCGCCAGGCTTGGGTTTGAGCGTCATGCCGCAACAGAGGCACTCGTGGAAGTACACGCAGGCGTCCGTCGGCATGGTCTCGGAGGAAACACACCCGCATCCCGGGCACGTGAGCAGACAGACCGTGCTCATGGCGTGTTGTGCGGGAGTTGCGCGAGGAGTTGCTCCGCTCGCTGAGCGAACACCTTGCTGTCCAGGCGCGGGAACTCACCGCTCCTCTGCAACCCGCCCAGTTGCTGCATCAGCAGCAGCGGTCGCGGTGGTACGGCGCCGTCCCAGGTCGCCTCTGGCCCATACAGGAGCCACACGTCCCACGCATACACCGGACCCTCGCTGCTCCTCAAGTCCACGGATCTCGACAGCAGGCGACCGAACTCGCCGCTGGCGCTCCAGTAGTGATGCACGTGCGAGTTGTGGAGCAGAGCGGCTGCGGCCGGCACGTCGTGCGCCGCCGAGCCGCGCAGTACGGGCTCGTGGACCACGAAGGTCACGAGGCGCGGATCGTCGGTACGCGAGAGGAGGTCGCGATTCATATCATCGAGACCCCGCAGACAGCCCGGGCAGATCGGATCGACGACGAACAGCAGCCGCACCGAGCCTCGGTCACGGTTGAAAGCGGCGCGCAGCTCGCTCGCCGGGTCATCGAGCAGCGTGTAGGAGGGGAGCGCGCCCTTCGGCTCGGTGCCGTGTGCCAGCGCAATGACACCGAGTGCCGCGACCAGGAGTGCGGCAATCCACACGAAGAGGCGCACGGGATAGCCGGCCGCGGCTGCGCCGGGCGGGTGAGCACAGACACGTACGGGCCGATAGGCCCACCAGAACGCCCCTCCGAGCAGCAGCGCTGCGCCGAGCAGCGCGTACGGCAGGAGGAATGCGAGCCGCGCCAGCGCGATGGCGCCGCTCACGCCGAGGAGCGCAACCGCCCACGGTGCGCCACAGCAGCCGCCGACGGCCGCGGCGAACGCGCTGAGCCCAAGCGCCCCGCTCGCTGCTCCGATAACCGGCTTGGCGGGCACCCGACTGGTATCCTTTGCGTCCCGACTGACGGGCGGAGGATAAACCCCGTACCATGGTACGGAGTCAACCCCGGGACATTGGAGCTGATCCCATGAGCTCGGCAGGACCTTCCATGACGATCGGTGCGCTCGCGGCGGCCGCGGGCGTGCATGTAGAGACGGTCCGTTACTACCAGCGCCGGGGGCTCGTCCCCGAGCCGCTGCGCCCGCGGGGCGGGGTGCGGCGCTACGGCCGGGAGGATGCCGAGCGCCTGCGATTCATCAAGCGCGCGCAGGCGATGGGCTTCACGCTTGCCGAGGTCGAAAACCTCGCCACCCTCAAGGAGCGCCGCTCGTGCCGCGCGACCCGGGACCTCGCAGTAGCGAAGCTGCGTATCATCGATGACCGGCTGCGCGAGCTGCGCCACCTGCGCGCGGAAATCGCGCAGCTCATCGCCGACTGTGACGCCAACACCGAGGACGCGCGCTGTCCGGTGATCGACCGGCTGTCGTCGAGCAGAGGGTAAGCGGTTCAATAATCGCCGCGAGGGCGCTACGCTAGAAGGTAGCTCCACCGCACATACAGGGAGATGGCCCGTGCTCTTTACAATGCGAGCTTCCGGCGCGCTGCTGGCGTTGCTGGCCGCCGCCGCCAACGCGTATGCGGCGCAAGCCGCCCCCGATCCGCTCGCCGCCGCGATCGCCAGTCCCGCGCGCACGCCGAAATTCACGGCGCGCGATCAGTATCGCCATCCGCTCGAGACGCTGCGGTTTTTCGGGGTGCGGCCCGATCAGACCGTGGTGGAGATCTGGCCGGGAGGCGGCTGGTACATGGAGATCCTCGCTCCGTACCTGCGCGACCACGGCAGGTACTACGCGGCGATCGAGGCGCCTGACGTGGCCGGCGCGTCCAGGGAGGCGAAGCAGAATGGCGCCTCTCTGCGCAAGAAGATCGCAGGCGATCCGGCTGACTTCGGCAAGGTGACCGTCACCGAGCTGCACCCGCCGCAGCTTACCGAGATCTGCCCGCCGGGCACGGCCGATGTCGTGCTGACGTTTCGCAACGTGCATAACTGGATCGCGGCCGGCGACCAGCAGGCGCAGTTCGACGCGTTCTTCAAGGCGCTGAAGCCAGGTGGCGTGCTCGGGGTGGTCGAGCACCGCGCCAGGCCCGGAACCAGCCTGGAGGAGATGAGTAAGTCCGGGTATGTCGAGGAGGCTTACGTGAAGAAGCTGGCTACCACGGCCGGCTTCCGTTTCGAGGCGGAGTCCCCCATCAACGACAACCCGAAGGACACGAAGGACTATCCCGAAGGGGTGTGGACACTGCCGCCGACGCTGGAACTCGGTGATAAGGATCGGGCGAAGTACCTTGCCATCGGTGAGTCCGATCGGATGACGTTGAAATTCGTCAAGCCCGCGGGATAGACCCGAATCCGACACGGGCGGGGCCATCGTCCGATCCCGCAGCCGGTCTCAATGCGGCGCCGCGTGCTCCTGGCCGCTTCCCGGGGCAACCGTGAAGTGAATGCTCCCCGGCACGATGTGTCCGTCCGCGCTCAGCATCCGCCAGCTCACGACGTACGTGCCCGGCGCCAGCGCCGGCAGCGGCAGGCTCAGCTGTGCCGCGGCCTTCGTCGGCAGCGGCTCGAGCTTGCGTGCAGCCCCGCCCGCCCCTTGAATGGCTGCCGCGGTCAGCAGCGCGGACTCGGAGAAGTTGAGCACCAGGCTGGGCGGCGAGGCGCTCACCGTGCTGGCATCGGCGGGTATCGAGCTCCTCAGGTGCGCGTGCGCGTTTGCGACCGTCGCGCACGCGAGCAGTGCCATGGCGAACAGAGGCTTTCTCATGTCGGGAGCGAGTCTAGCGCGGTTGCTGCTAACATCAACCCCGCCAGGGGCGCGCGACTCGCTTCATGACCCGCAACACTCCCCAGCGCATTGTGCCCGCAGCGACGCTCCTGCTGATCGCGGGCGCTGCCGTGTTCATATACTTGAGCAGCCAGAGCCTTCCGCCGCTGGTCGCAGCGCACTTCGATGTCACCGGTCGTGCCAACGGCTACCTGGCGCGCGGGCCCTACATCGCGATCCTGTTGCTGATCACCGTGGTGGTGCCGCTGCTGGTCGTCATCGTCCCCAGCCGCGCCTTTACTCATGCCGATGCGCGGCTCAATCTGCCGAACCGCGAGTACTGGCTGGCACCGGAGCGCCGCGCGGAAACCGTCCGATTCCTTACGCGCCAGGTGTCGGTGTACGCGTGGCTGGTCGTCATCTTCCTGTGTTACACCCAATGGCTCGTGGTGCGGGCCAATGCGCTCAGGCCGCCGACGCTCGACTTGCGCGCCTTTCTCACGGGGCTGGCACTGTTCCTGGTGTGCACCTTGTACTGGGTCCTCAATCTGGTGAGGCGCTTCCGTTAGGAGCGGTGCGCCGCGATGTCATCCGGCCTGCATTACTTCCCGGTCGCAGCGCCTGCGCTTCTCGCGCTTACATTTCTGTTCGCGATCGTGGCCGGTTTCGTCGTCGCCCGGGTCGTGAACTTTGCCTCGACCAGCATGGGGCTCGCGCCGCACACCATGATGGGCGTGCTGCTGCTGTCGCTGCTCGGCAGCTACATCAACATTCCGATCGCCCATCTGCACGAGCGCCGGATCGCCACGGCGGCGATCATCAGCTACTTCGGCGTACCGTATGTGATTCCACTGATGCGCGGCGGGCAGGTGACGGTTCTCGCGATCAACGTCGGCGGTGCGGTGATACCGACACTCCTCTCGTTCTATCTGATGGCCAGAAACCGCCTGTTCAGGCTCAGCCTCGGGGGCATCGCCGTGGTGGCAATCGCGTGCTACATGCTCGCAAAGCCGGAGCCCGGCCTCGGGATCGCCGAGCCGATCTTCGTCCCGACCCTGGTGACCGCGCTGGTGGCGCTGACTCTGTCGCGGCGTCATGCCGGACCGCTGGCGTACATCTGCGGCAGTCTTGGCACGTTGATCGGCGCAGACCTGTTGAACCTGGGCAGGATCCCCGGCCTGGGCGCGCCGGTCGCCTCGGTCGGTGGCGCCGGCACTTTCGACGGCATCTTCGTGATCGGGCTGTTGTCGGTCGTCTATGCCGGCTGGTTTGCCTCGCTCGAAGCGCGGCGCACCCGGTCAGGCGGTGCCCGCTGACAGCGCGCCGCGTGTCGCTCGCGCTAGACTCGGGCACTCGCTGCCATCGAGATCCGGGGTGCACCTAGGCCTTGGCCGCCCTGCGCTGATCGGCCTCGCAACGCTCGCCGCCTGTGCGCCGCAAGGATCGCGCGCTGATTCCGCATGGCCGTGCGGAAGTTGCGACGTGCTGCTCGGCGTGGGCACGACGTTCGGCCCCTCATTCAGGCGGCTGGCCTGGACGAGCGC
>JASHTN010000210.1 GCA_030040525.1 Gammaproteobacteria bacterium
GCGAGTGCCGGCGCGCGGTGCGGCTCATCGGCGCGCTCTGCCAGCTCGAGCGTACCCGTCAGCCGTTTCGCGTCGAGTCGCTCGAGGATCTGCGTGAGCTCAGCCTCGCGGGCGCGACGCTGCACATCCGCATCGACCGGGTCGACGCACTTCAGGCAGGGGGTCGTGCGCTCCTCGACTACAAGACCGGCCAGAGCCCGAGCGCCGACTGGTTCGGCGAGCGGCCGACCTATCCGCAGCTCCTCGCCTACCTTGCGGCGCTCGGCGAGCAGGTTGCCGTGCTTGCCACCGTGAACCTCAACGCGCGCGAGGCGCGCTTCAGCGGGCTCGCCCGTGCCGCAGGACTCCTGCCCGATGTCAGGGCCGTGAAGGCCGAGGACGGCACGGCGGAGGATGCCTGGGTGCGGCAGCAGCGCTCGTGGCGCGCGCTGGTCGAGCGGCTGGTCAGCGACTTCCTGCGCGGCTGGGCGGCGGTCGACCCGAAACCCGGCGCCTGCACCTTCTGCCACGTCTCGAGCATCTGCCGCATTGCCGAGCAGGACATGCAGGCCGGCGCCGATGAGTAGGTGCGCCGGTGAGTGAGGCGCAGCGCAACGATGCCGCACGCCGCGCGGACCGCGAGGCGCGCACCGCGGCCACCGATCCCAGGCGCTCGATCCTGCTGCAGGCGCCGGCGGGCTCGGGCAAGACAGCGGTGCTGACCCAGCGCTTCCTGCGCCTGCTGTCTGTGGTGGATGATCCGGGAGAGATTCTCGCCATCACCTTCACGCGCAAGGCGGCCGCGGAGATGCGGGCCCGCGTGACGCGCGCGCTGCGCGGGCAGATCGAGGACGGCGACCCGTGTGCCGCCGAGCTGCGCGCGCTCGCGCAGGCCGCGCTCGGCCACGGCGCGCAGCGTGGCTGGAATCTCGCGCAGGACACGGCGGCGCTGCGGATCCAGACGATCGATTCCTTCAACTACTGGCTGGCATGCCAGCTGCCGGTGGCCTCACGGACCGGCGGGGCGCTCTCCGTCACCGAAGACGCCGCCGAGCTGTACCGGCGCGCGGCGCGGCGCACGCTCGCGAGCGCAGAGGGCGAAGCGCAGCTCGTCGCCGACACCGGCGTGCTCTTCGAGCGGCTCGACAACAGCTGGCGCAGCGCCGAGCGGCTGCTGGCCGACATGCTCGAGAAGCGCCTGCACTGGTTGCCTCACGTCCTGCGGCACGCACCGCACGAGCTCGCGGCAGAGGTGAACGCGAGCCTCAAGGGCGTAGTGAGCGCGCGGCTCGCCGCGGCGCGGGGGCTCGTGCCCGAGAGGCTGCGGCGCGCCTGCGAGTCGCTCCCCGAGGTGGGCACCCTCGGCGGCGAGCCGCGGGATCTCGCCGCCTGGCAGCGTCTCGCTCGTCGGGTGCTGACCGCGGAAGGCCGCTGGCGCCGGGCGCTCAGCGGGAGCCTGCTCGGGCCTGCCTACGCCGCGCCCGGCGCGCGCGCGGTGCTGAAGGAGCGGATCGCAGACCTCGCGGGGGTGGCGGGCGCCGAACAATGCCTCGCGGAGCTCCGCGAGCTGCCGCAAGCGACGCTGAGTGACGCAGACGGCGCGGCGCTGGCGGCACTGGCGCGGGTCCTCAATCTGGCGGCGCGCGAGCTGCAGGTGGAGTTCGCGGTCGCCGGCCGCGTGGACTACACCTACGTCACCGGCGCGGCGCACTCGGCGCTCACCGAGGAGGGCGCACCGACCGACCTGGCGCTGCGCACCGGGCTGGCGCTCCGCCACATCCTGGTCGATGAGTTCCAGGACACCTCGCTCGCGCAGTTCCAGCTGCTGGAGAGCCTCACCGCCGGTTGGGAGGCGAGCGACGGCCGCACGCTGTTCGTGGTCGGCGACCCGATGCAGTCCATCTACCGCTTTCGGGACGCCGAGGTGGGCCTGTTCATTGCGGCACGCGACTTCGGCATCGGCGCGGTCAGGCTGGCGCCGCTGCGCCTGACGCGCAACTTCCGCAGCGTCGCGCCGCTGGTCGCCTGGACGAACGAGGTGTTCGGGCGGCTGTTCCCGGCGAGCGACGACCTGCGCGCCGGCGCGGTGCGCTTTGCGGGCAGCGTTCCCGGCCACGAGCCGGCCGACCGGTGCGCTGCGGCCGTGCGACTCAGGCTGTATCCGGACGATGCGCCCGCCGAGGCGCGCGGTATCGCGGCGCGCATTGCGGAGCTGCGCGCGTCGGACCCGCAGGCGAGCATCGCGGTGCTGCTCGCGGCGCACGCGCACGCCGCGCCGATCGTGGCGAGCCTGCGGAGCCTGGGCGTCGAGTCGGTGGGCGTCGACCTGGCGCCCCTCGGGGAGCGTCCCGTCGTGCGCGACCTCGTGCAGCTCGCGCGCGCGCTGCATGACCTCGGGGACCGCAGCGCCTGGCTCGCGGTGCTGCGGGCCCCCTGGTGCGGCGCGCGGCTTGCGACGCTCGCTGCGCTCTCGGCCGCGGACGATCCGCAGCTCATCTGGGAGGCGCTTGCGGACGGCGCGCGCCTCGGCCGCTGCGCGCCGGAGGAGCAGCGCCGGGTCGAGCGGCTGCGCGAGGTGCTCGCGGCGGCGCTCGCGCGCCGCGGGCGTGAGGCGCCGGCGGACTGGCTCGAGACCACCTGGATGCGGCTCGGCGCAGCGGATGCGTACAGCAGCGAGGAGCTCGAGGATGCCCGCGCCTTCTTCGGTGCGCTGGCCGAGCGCGCCGCGGCCGGTGTGTGGCGGGACCCGAATGACTTCCCGGCGCTGCTCGCGGACCTGTTCAGCGCGGCGCGCGGTCCCAGCGCACATCCGGTGCAGATCATGACGATTCACCGAGCCAAGGGCCTGGAGTTCGATCACGTATTCATGCCGGCGCTCGACCGCGGCAGCGGTCGCGGCGAGCGCCCGCTGCTGCGCTGGATCGATCTGCCGCGCCCGGACGGGGCGGGCGACCTGCTCATGGCACCGGTGCCGAGCGCGGGCGAAGAGGACCTGGACCGCGTGAGCGCGCTCATCGCGAAGCTCTCCGACGAGCGCACCGCGCATGAGCGGCTGCGGCTGCTCTACGTGGCGGCGACGCGCGCGCGGCGCACGCTCGAGCTCTCGGGCGCGCCGCGACGGCGCCGGGACGGCAGCTGTGCTCCGCAGCGGGGCACGCTGCTCGCGAGCCTGTGGCCGGCGCTTGCCCGGGAGCTCCAGGAAACGGCCGCCGCCTCTGCAGCTCCCGCCGCAGCGGAGCACAGCGCCGGGGTCGCGGCGACCCCGCTGCGGCGTCTGAAAGACGGCTGGCGGCCGCCACTCGCCGAGCCGGCGCCGGCGCTCATCCACCTGCCGGTGGCGCCGGGCTCGCTCGAGCCTCCCGAGTTCAGCTGGGTCGGGGAGACGCAGCGGCACATCGGCACCATCGTGCATGGTCTCCTCGCCCGCGCGGCACAGGCGCGGACGCTGCCGACTGCCGGCGAGGTCGAGGACGGCCGCGTCGCGGTGCTGGAGGAGCTGCGCCGCCAGGGCGTGCCCGAAGCCGAACGCGTCGCGGCCGCCGAGCGGATCGTCACGGCCGTGACGCGCATGCTCGCCGATGAGCGCGGCCGCTGGATCCTGGGCGGCTCGCACCGCGAGGCGGCGAGCGAGCTCGCCCTCACCGGCGTCATTGCGGGCCGGCTGCGCAGTGTGGTGATCGACCGCTCGTTCATCGACGCGGGCGGCACGCGTTGGGTGATCGACTACAAGACGAGCCGGCATGAGGGCGGGGCGCTCGAGGCCTTTCTCGAGCGCGAGGAGCAGCGCTACCGGCCGCAGCTCTGCGACTACGTCGCGCTCGCGCGCGCGCTCGGTCCGGAGCCGGTGCGCGCCGCGCTGTATTTCCCGCTGCTCGGCGCATTCCGCGAGCTCGCGCTCTAGTCTATTCGTTGCCGGGCGCCAAAGGCGCGACTTTGGCGCCCGGCGCTGCGGCCGACGCAAGCGTGAACAGGTCAGAACGTTCCGGCCATCGAGAACGGCCGCCGCCCCTGCGCGTCCGGGCTGCCGAGGTACAGCAGGTTGTTGACGAGCTCGGGCGGCGCCCCGGGACGTACGGCGACCCGCCCATCGACGGCATAGCCACCACCGGGCGTCAGGCGGACCGTGCCGGAGACGGCGAGCGGACCGCCGAGGTCCTGCAGCCGCCCCGTCAGGCTGCCACCCGGGAAGGTGAGCGCGTAGCTGCCGAGCGGCGTCGCACGCCCGTGGCGGTCGATGAGGTCGTGTGCCTCGAGGCGTCCCTGAAGCTCGGTGACCGCCCCCTTCTCGATGTGAGCCAGGGCGAGGTCCACGTGGAGCGAGCCGCTCAGGTCGCGCGGCACCTGCGGCAGCACGCGGTGATCGACGGGCAGGTCGGCGATCAGATTGCGCAGCGTCAGCCGGTGGCCAAAGCCGAGCGCCACGTCGCCGCGAATGCCGATCGGCCCATGCGCGAGCGTCACGTGCGCGGCCAGCGCCCCGGCGAGCAGCTGCGCTGGCTTGAGGTCCCAGGTGAGATCCCCGAGCACGACGCGCTGCACGGCGATGCCGCTGCATGCGCCGCTCCAGACCGAGCCGTCGACACTCGCACAGGTGAAGCCCGCGCCGCCTCCCGCCGGCACCACCCAGCCGGCGGGCAGGCGCGTCAGCACGATGAGCGCGAAGGCCGCTGCCGCGAGCAGCACGATCCAGAAGGGGCGGCGCACTTCAGCCCGAATGCAGAACCAGGGCCGCGTTCACCAGCCCGGGGCCGCCGACGCTGTCGATGGTGGCAGAGTCGACGTGAATGCCGTTCTGTTGCGCGAGCCGGGCGAGCCAGGCGACCACTGTGTCGAACGGCGCCTTGTTGAGTCGGATCGAGAGCGTGCCCGCCGCGCCCGGCTCGCT
>JASHTN010000211.1 GCA_030040525.1 Gammaproteobacteria bacterium
GTTGGCCTCGGCGAGCCCGGCGCGCGCCGTCTCGTTCTCGGGATCGAGCGCCAGCACTCGGGAGAAGTCGCTGACCGCATGCGGATAATCGCCGGCGCGCTGCGCCCGGCGAGCGGCATCGAGCAGCGGCCCGACGTTCCCGCGGTCGCGCACCTGGGCCTGGCCGATTGCCGCGCGCTCATCGTGCGGATCGATACGCCGTGCCAGCTCGTAGGCCTTCGCCGCCGCCTGGGTATGGCCCGCGGCGAGCGCTCGGTCACCGGCGGCGAGCTGCGCAGCGAGCGCCGCGGGTGCGGTCCGCTCTACCCGCGCCACCAGCCGCGTCGCCTCGTTGAGCCACTGCCGCGAAAGCGCCAGATACCCCGCGGCATAGGCACGCGCCGCGCGTGTACCGAGCCGCTTCGCGTTGCTGAAATCGCTTCCGCCCCAGACTGCTGCCGCGCGGGACTCGAGCGACGCCAGCTCGCTGTCGAGCAGCGCCTGATCGGCCTGCAGCCGCGTTCGCGAGTCGGGGCTGCCGGGTGCGGCCGCGGTGCCTGTGGCGGCGGCGGCGAGCGCCTTCTCCGCGGCCGCCTCCGCATTTGCATTGTCCTCGACAGGTCGCGCCGGGCTCGGCGCGGGAAACGCATCCGGGCGCAGCGACCGCGCCAACGGCTTGAGCCCCGGGGGCAGATCGCCCGAGTACTGCGGCAACCAGTACCACCCGGCAACCGACGCCGCGGCAAGCATCACCAGTACGAGGAGCCCTGCTCGTGACCGGTCGCGCATCGGCTCCAGGCGCATCAGCGGCGGGGTCCGGGCCGGCGGCAGGCCCTCCCACGGAAAGTGCGTGCCCTCGAGCCCGCGTCGGAGCTCGGCAGGCGGAGGCGCGAGCGTGACGGCGGGAGCGGATGCCGCAACCGCCGTCGGCGCGGGCACGACCGTGACGGACGGGCGTGTCGCCGCTGGCCGGTCTGACGGGGCCGCCGCCGCGGGCGTGGGAACCGTCGTCGGTGCCGCCCGCTGTGCCGCGTCAGCTGTCGGTACCGCCGAGCGCGCCGGTCCGCGCACCGGCGGCGACACCGCCGCCAGCATCGTCGGAACCCTCACCGTCACCGGAACGGCCGAGGGTACGGGTTGGGTCGAGAGGATCCGCTCGTCCGGAGGCAGGGTGCGGTTGGCGGCCTCGACGGGCTGCGGCGCCGGCGCTGCGAAATCCAGCGTCGCGTTGAGCGACAGGTCGAGCTGCTCGAGCACCTCGCGCATCGAGCCCGGGCGGCGCGCGGCGTCCTTCTCCAGCATGCGCATGATCAGCGCGCCGAGGAGCGGTGGAATCGACTCGGCCGGCTGCAGCTGCGGCACCGGCTCCTCGTGTACGCGCCGCGCGTCGAAGTGCGGGTAATGCGGCGGGTAGTGCGACAGCAGCTCGTAAGCCAGCGCGCCGAGTCCGTAGATGTCATCCGCGGGCGTCGCCGGCTCGCCGCGCAGCTGCTGCGGGCTGGCCGAGAAGGGCGAAGCACGGCTCGCCGGCTCGCCGCCCGCGTCGGCGACGCCGGAGGCTCCGAAGTCCGCAAGCTTCGCGCGTCCCTGGGCATCGAAC
This sequence comes from Gammaproteobacteria bacterium, assembly GCA_030040525.1. GTDB lineage: Bacteria > Pseudomonadota > Gammaproteobacteria > Steroidobacterales > Steroidobacteraceae > 13-2-20CM-66-19. Next base: position 1,580 of record JASHTN010000211.1, read on the forward strand.
AGCACGTTGCCGGGCTTGAGGTCGCGATGAATCACCCCGCGCTGATGGGCGTGCTCGAGCGCCCGCGCGACTTCGATCAGCACCGGCAGCACCAGCAGATAGCCGGCGCCGCGCAGCCGGCGCAGGTCGCCGCCTGTGGCAAGCTCCATCGGCAGCATCAGGTCGTTGCCGGCGCGCTCCGGCGGAAACACCTTGAGGATCGAGGGATGATCCAGGCGGCTGGCGAGGGCGTGCTCGCGCGCCAGCCCCGCCCACGCCGCATCGCTGCACGCGGGTGTTGCGTGCAGGATCTTGATCGCAACGTCGCCGCCACGCTGCAAATCGTATGCGCGCCAGACTTCTCCTTGTCCGCCTGCGCCAAGCTTCTCGCGCAACGCGTAGCGAGTCTGGAGCGCTCGCCCGGCAATCTCCGCCACCGGTTTCATCCGCTCCTCGGGCAACTTCCTTGCTCAGTATGCCACTCTCCGCGGCTGCGCGGCCTGCTAGAGCTCGAGGCGCAGCTGGCCGGCGGCAGGCCCGGGCGGCCGGAAGTCCTGCGTGTTCAGCGCGTCCCGGCCGCCCGACCCGAGGTCCAGGCGCCGGCAGGCGAGCTGAAAGCGGCTTCTGAGCAGCAGCGCGTAAGGCCCCGTGCCGCGCATGCGCGCGCCGAATCGCGGATCGTTCTCGCGCCCGCCGCGCATGTCGCGAATGAGTGACATAACGTGGGCGGCGCGCTGCGGGTAATGCTCGGTGAGCCACTCGGTGAACAGATCCTTGAGCTCGTAGGGCAGACGCAGCAGCACGTAGCCCGCCCAGCGGGCCCCGGCCGCCGCCGCTGCGGTCAGAATGTCCTCGAGCTCGTGGTCGGTGAGCGCCGGGATCACCGGCGCGACCAGCACTCCGGCCGGAACTCCGGCGGCTTTGAGCTCGCGCAGCACGCGCAGCCGCGCCTGCGGCGCGGCGGCGCGCGGCTCCATCCTGCGCTTCAGCTCCTCATCGAGGGTCGTGACGCTGACTGCAACGCTCGCGAGCCGCGCACGCGCCATGTCGCTCAGCAAGTCCAGATCACGCAGCACGAGCGCACTCTTGGTGACGACGGTCACGGGGTGGCGCGTGCGGGCGAGCACCTCGAGGATCGAGCGTGTGACGCCCATGCGCCGCTCGACCGGCTGATATGGATCCGTGTTGGCACCGAGCGTGATCGGCTTACAGGCGTAGCCGGGGCGCGCCAGCTCCTCCTCGAGACGTCGTGCGGCATCCTGCTTGTAGAAAAGCCGCGTCTCGAAGTCGAGCCCGGGGGAAAGTCCCATGTAGGCGTGGCTCGGGCGGGCGTAGCAATAACTGCACGCATGAGCGCACCCTCTGTAGGGATTGATCGACTGCTCGAACGGCACGTCGGGCGAATCGTTCGTGCTGATGACGCTTCGCGCGCGCTCCGGCTCGATCGTCGTCGCGACGCTGTCGGGCTGCTCCTCCATGTACCAGCCGTCATCCACCGCGCTCACCTGTTGCGCGTCGAAGCGTCCCGGGGGATTGGAGAGCGCGCCCTGGCCGGTATATCGGCGGGGCGGCGCGTGCATGCCGCTCACAGAAATAACTGTACGCCCATACAGTCTGCCGGTAAACATCCAGTACGCGGCCCGGGGCCGGCCGTATGCCCGCAGCTACTTGTGGAGGAAGTGCAGCGAGAAGGGGTAGTGGTAGTCCTCCCCCTCGCTCGCCTTGATGGCAGCGATGAGGGTCAGAACCAGCCAGGCGATGAACAGCGCCGTGCCGAGCAGGAACCCGACGAGCACCAGCATCAGCAGGCTGCACACGATCGCAGCGAGCGACACCGTGAGATTGAAGTTCACGGCCTCCCTCGCCTGCGATGCGACGAACGGGGACTCGTCGCGCTTGCTGAGCCAGACCAGCCAGGGCGCCAGCGCATTGCCGAACACCGGGAGGAGCAGACCGAACAGCGCAGAGAGGTGCGCGAGCATGGCCCAGGTGCGCTCGTTGTCCGTGGGCACTGTGCCGGATGCGGGGCTCGGGCTGGGCTCGCTCATCCTGGGACCCAAGCCTAACTCACTTCTGATCGCCACCGATAATCGCCCCCGGCCGATGCGTCACTGCGACCGATAACGGATCGTGACGCTGTAGTTGCGGCCCGGCTGCGCGTAGTAGGCCTCGGTCTGGTAGCTGCGGTCGAACAGGTTGGCCGCACGCGCCTCGAGCGTCCAGCTGCGTCCCAGATTCCACTGGGTGAGCAGATCGGCGAGGAAGTAGCCGCCGAGCGGCAGTGTGTTGGCCTCGTCATCGTAACGGCGGCCCTCGTAGCGGCCGACGAAGCCGATCGAGCCGGACACGCCGTCCGCGCCGCCGACGTGCAGCAGGCGCCGCACCGTGAAGCTGGCATTCTGCTTGGCGCGCCGCGGCAGCAGATCGTCATAGTCCGCACCCGGCGAGAGATTCAGCGGCTCCATGCCGGTGATCTGCCCGTCGAGCGCCCAGTCGCGGCCGTGCCAGTCGCCCTGCAGCTCGACGCCGCGCACGCGCGCGCGGTTGATGTTCTCGGCGGTGCAGGTCTCATACACCGGTGGCGGCGCCGCCGCACAGACCGAGACGATCTCCTCGTCGACGGTCGTCTGATAGGCGTGCAGCGACCACTTGAGGGCGCCCTGCTCGCCGTCGAGACCGGCTTCGAACGACTGCGAGGTCTCGGGCTTGAGGTTCGGGTTGCCGTAATCGGGGAAGTACAGATCGTTGAAGGTCGGCGCGCGAAACGCAGTGCCCCAGGTGGCGGTGAAGCGCACGCCGTCGGTGATCCGGTCCTTGACGCCGAGGTTGCCGGTGACGTGGTCGCCGAACTGGCTGTTGTCCTCGAGGCGCGCCCCGGCGAGCGCCGACCACTGGCCCCAGTCGGCATTCAGGTCCGCGAATACCGCGCGCGTGGTGCGGTCGGTGACCGCGTAGGGCGTGTCGCTGTCGATGCTCACATCCTCGTAGTCGACGCCGCTCACCAGGTGCAGCACCGAGGTGAGCGGGCCGTCGATCTGGGCGCTGGCGCTGTCGCGCCGGGTGTCGAAGCTCTGTCCGGGCGTCGGCTCGAGGTCGAGAAAGTCCCGCTCGTAATCGTCGTCGCGCCCGGCGAGCAGGCGCAAGTGCCACGAGTCGCCCAGCGCAGCGTCGAGGTGCGCGCTGAAGACCTTCTCCTGGAACTCGAGATGGTCGTCGAAGCCGTCACCGTCAAAGGCGCTCCAGCCGTGCGTATAGAGCACATCGACGCTCGCGGTGAGCTGCTCGCTCAGATGCAGGCCGGCGGTCAGCGATCCCGAGCGGTTGTCGAAGCCGTCGGGGATCGGCGGCGGCGCCGGGTCGAAGCAGCCCGCGATCGCGGACGGCAGGCAGGCCTGGAAGCCGCCTGAGGTGAGGATGTCGCCCGACACGTTGGCCCAGGCCTGCGTGCCGCGCGCCTGAAGATAGCCGGTGAATTCGTGGGTGTCGTAGCTGGCGTCCGTGGCAGTGCCGCCGATGGTGACGCCCGGCTGACCCGCCTGGCGCGTGAAGATCTGGATCACGCCGCCGACAGCGTCCGAGCCGTAGAGCGTCGAGAGCGGACCGCGCACCACCTCGATGTGATCGATCTGCTCGAGCGGGATGATCTCCCAGGGGGCGATACCGAGCGTCGCGGAGCCGACGCGCACGCCATCGATGAGCAGCAGCGTGTGATCGGAGTCGGTGCCGCGCATGAACACCGAGCTCTGTTGACCCAGGCCCCCGGCGTTGTCGATGTTGACGCCGGCGAGATCGGCGAGCAGGTCCTGCACCGAGAGCACCTGCCGCGCCTCGATGTCGGCGCGCGTCAGCACCGTGGTCGAGAAGAACGACTCGTCCTCCGGCTGCGGCACGCGCGCGGCGGTGACGATCACCTGCTGCAGCTGCTCCTGCGGCGAGGGTTGCGAGCTACTCGTCGGCTGCGCGGCAGACGGTTGCTGCGCCCGGGCAGCCGTGGCGAAGATCGAGGCGGCAGTTATCCAAAGGAATGCGGCGGCAGCGCTTGAAGCCGCGCGGCGCAGGCTGAGACCTGTTGACATGGACCACTCCTGACAGCACACACCCGTGCCCGTTCGGGTCGTGTCAGGAGCCGGCTGGTACAGGCCCGCAGGGGCCGATACCGTGCAACACCGGCCGCCCGCCGCGACCTCCAACGGTTTACGCGCGAGGCCGGTCTCCGGGCTCTCGAGCGGGGGCTGGAAGCCTCCGGCGGATCGCCTTCCCGCGCCATTGCGCGCAGTGGCCTTGTGGTCCGCCTGTGCTCGATTACCGTTGCGGGGGCAGCGCCGGCTTTGGACGAATCCGCACCGGACTTCCCGTGTTACCCGCCCCCTCACCCGGGGCGCGGGCACCTCACGCCGGCGCGAAGCGTGCCTGCGCGGCGCACCGCGCGTCAAGCGGCACCTGCACGCGCCCGGGCGGGGCATGGCATGATCGCCTCCAGCGTGGAACCCTCTGGCAACGGCAGCAGCGCCGCGCGGCTCAGCACGGCCGCCGAGTGGCTCGGCTACCTGGGGCTCGCGCCGCTGGTGTTGTGTCTGGCGGGCGTCGGACTGCTGCCGGAGTACGCCGCGCGGGAGCTCGCGCAGCGCATCGCGCTCGCCTGGGCGGCGGTGCTGCTCGCATTCACCGGCGCAGTGCACTTCGGGCTGGCGCTCGCCGGGCGGTTGCCGTGGGAGCCGCGCTGCATCGGTGCGTCGGTGCTGCCGGCGGCGGTCGGTGCGCTTGCCGTGCTCACCGGCGGCCAGCGGGGGCTCGCGCTGCTGGTGATCGGGTTCGGATTGTTCTGGCTGTACGAGCACCGCGCGCTCGGCGCGCTGCTGCCGCCGCCGTACCTGAGTCTGCGGCGCAATCTGAGCCTGGCAATCTGCATGCTGCTCGCGCTCACCATGATCGCCTCCGACGCCGCGGCGCTTAGCTGAAACGCTGCCGTCCAGATCCGCAGCCATGCTGGAAGATCTCGCCTCTGCACCGTGGCTGCGCCGCCTGATCACCGTGGCGGTGCTCGCGCTGCTGGTGCTGCTCGGCTTCGACGTCATGGAGCCGTTCATCGTGCCTCTGGTATGGGCGGGGATCCTTGCCTACGTCACCTGGCCGCCCTACACGTGGCTGCTGCGCCGCTGCCGCGGCAGAGCCACGCCGGCGGCGTTGCTGATGACCGCGCTGGTGACGCTGGCGGTGATCGCCCCGCTCGCCTGGCTGGCCGTGGTGCTGCGCGTCGAGATGGTGCACGCCTATCACGAGGCGGAGCGGCTGCTGTCGGGGGGCGGGCAGCTGCCGTCACTGCTGCTGAAGGTGCCGTGGCTGGGAGACGAGCTGCAGGATCTGACGAGTCGCGCCGCCCAGGATCCGCACGCCCTCGGCGGCGAGCTCCGGACGCTCACCGACCACTCCCTCGACCAGATCGCCCACGTGATCGGCGGCATCGGCCGCAACGTGGTGAAACTGCTGCTCTCGGTACTCAGCCTGTTCTTCGTCTATCGCGGCGGCGCGCGGGTCGCCGCGCAGCTGGCGCAGGCGCTCGAGCAGCTGCTCGGGCCGCGCGTCCACAACTATCTCGAGCACATCGGCCAGACCGTCAAGGCGGTGGTCTACGGCCTGGTGCTCGCAGCTCTCGTGCAGGGCGTGCTGGTCGGTCTCGGCTACTGGCTCGCCGGCGTCGGCGCCCCGGTATTCGTGGCGGCGCTCACCACGGTGTGCGGACTGATCCCGTTCGCCGCCCCGGCAATCTGGCTCGCCATCGTGCTGTGGCTGCTCGTCAAGGGCGGCACCGTGGCGGGCGTGGGGCTCCTCATCTGGGGAGCGCTCGTCATGAGCTGGACCGACCACATCGTGCGGCCGTTCCTCATCAGCCGCGAGGCGGAGATCCCGTTTCTGGTGGTGATCTTCGGCGTGCTCGGCGGACTGGCCTCCTTCGGGCTCGTGGGTCTGTTCGTCGGCCCGGTGATCCTGGCCGTGCTGCTCGCGATCTGGCGCGAGTGGCTGCTGCAGAGCGCTCGGGCGCATTGACGGCGCGCGGGATCCGCCACGGGAACCGCACCGCCACGAGGCACGCTCAGGCCGACAGGAACAGGCGGTAGGCCGGGTTCGCCGTCTCCTCCACGTACGCGTAATGCAGCTCGTTCAGATGCACGAGGAAGTCGGCGCGCTCGGCCGGCGGCACCTGGATGCCGGCCAACACGCGGCCGTAATCCGAGCCGTGGTTGCGGTAGTGGAACAGGCTGATGTTCCAGCGCGCGCCGATCGCCTGCAGGAACTTCAGCAGCGCCCCGGGACGCTCCGGGAACTCGAAGCGGTACAGGAGCTCGTGCTCGAGGCCGCGCGCGTGCCCGCCGACCATGTAGCGCACGTGCAGCTTCGCCATCTCGTCGTCGGTCATGTCGGTGACGGCAAAACCGGCGGCGCCGAGCTCGCCGACGACGCGGTCCTTCTCCGCCCGGCCCTGCGAGAGCGCCAGGCCGACGAAGATCTGCGCCGCAGCGGGGCTGGCGTAGCGGTAGTTGAACTCGGTGACACTGCGCCGGCCGAGCGCCTCGCAGAAGCGCAGGAAGCTGCCGGGCCGCTCGGGAATCACCACCGCGAGCAGCGCCTCGCGCTGCCCGCCCAGGTCGGCGCGCTCGGCAACGTGCCGCAGCCGGTCGAAGTTCATGTTGGCGCCGCTGTTGATCGCCACCAGGCGCTTGCCGCGCCAGCCTTCGCGCGCCACGTACTGCTTCAGGCCCGCGACCGCGAGCGCGCCGGCCGGCTCGACGATCGAGCGAGTGTCCTCGAACACGTCCTGGATGGCGGCGCAGATCTCGTCCGTGTCGAGCAGCACGATCTCGTCGACGTGCCCGCGGCACACGCTGAAGGTCTCCTCGCCGACGCGCCGCACGGCGACGCCGTCGGCGAAGATCCCGACGCGCTCGAGCGTCACGCGCCGGCCGGCTCTGAGCGATTCGTACATGCCGGCGGCATCGCGCGGCTCGACGCCGATGACGCGCACTCCGGGGTAGAGGTACTTCACGTAGATGGCAACCCCGGCCAGCAGGCCGCCGCCGCCGACCGGCACGAAGATCGCGTCGAGCCGGCCGCCCGTCTGCCGGAGTATCTCGACCGCGATCGTGCCCTGACCTGCGATCACGTCCGGGTCGTCGAAGGCATGAACGAACACCAGGTCGCGCTCGCGCGCCTTCTCGAGTGCGTGCTCGAGCGCGCTGTCGTAGTCGTCGCCGTGCAGCAGCACCTCGCCGCCGAGGTCGAGCGCTGCCTGCACCTTGATGTGCGGGGTGGTCTGCGGCATGACGATGACCGCCGGTATGCCGCGCCGGCGCGCCGCGAGCGCCACGCCCTGCGCATGGTTGCCGGCCGAGGCGCACACCACGCCGCGTTGCGCCACGGTCTCGGACAGGTGCGCGATGCGGTTGTAGGCGCCGCGCAGCTTGAAGGAGAACACCGGCTGCAGGTCCTCGCGCTTGAGCAGCACCTCGTTGCCGAGCCGCCGCGACAGCCGTGCCGCCGCTTCGAGCGGCGATTCGATCGCCACGTCGTAGACGCGCGCCTTGAGGATTCTCTCGATGTAGGGACTCGCCACTGGCGCAGCTTAAGCGACGCCGACGGCTACTGTCAGCGCGACCCGGGGCGCGGCCGCAGGCAGAGTCCGGGCTTTGCCTCAGCGCTTGTCGCCGGTGCGGCGCAGCGCGAAGCGGTACTGGGTCCGGCCGATCGCCAGCGTGTCGCCGTCCTTGAGCACCTGGCGGCCGATGCGCTTGCCGTTCACCAGCACGCCATTGGTGCTGTTGAGATCCTCGATGATGGTGTGGGCGGGGCCGGCGAGAATCACGCAGTGGTGGCGGCTGATGAACTTGGCGTCCAGCTGCAGATCGTTGTCCGGCGTGCGCCCGATGGTGGTCTTGCGCCCGAGCACGTGCACCACCTCGCGCTCGCCGTCGGTTTGAATCAGCAGCCGCGCCGTGCCGTCGGGCATCGGTGCGGGGCCCGGGCCCTCCTCCGTCGCGGCGGCGCCGCGCCGCGCAGCTTCGCGCAGCGTGCGGTGAGTGCCGGTGTCGCCGCCCGCACGCGCGCCTTCGAGCGTCTCGCGCCACTGCCGGTTGGCCTTTTCCAGCTCGTCGGCGCGGGCACTGCGGCTGCGCAGCTGCGATTCCAGCTGGGCTGCAGTCTCGCCGGCCGCCTGCAGTTGCGTCTCGAGCTCGCGCACGCGCTCGCTGGCGGCGGCGGCGCTGGTGCGCAGCGAGCGCAGCTCCGCCTCCTGGGTCGCGACCTGCTCCTCGAGTTCCCGGGTGCGCAGCTGCGTGGCGCTGGCGCTGGCCTGCTGGGCGTTGCGCTCCCGCTGCGCGACGCGCAGCGCGCTCGCCCAGTCCTCCATCTCCCCGCGCACGGTGGTCAGCTCCGCCTCGAGCTCGCCGCTGCGCTTTTTCTCGCCAGCGAGCGCCGTCTCCAGGTCCCGGATCCGCCCGCGCGCCTGGGTCGCGGCCGCCTCGTGCCCGGCGGCGCCGGCAGCGGACGCCGCAGCCGCCGCGCGCCCCGACTCGATCGCGGCACTGAGCGAGGTCTGCTCGGCGAGCAGACGCTGCATCTCGACGTCGCGCTGCACGAGGCCGGCAGTGAGCGCCTTCAGCTGCTGCTCGAGCACGGCGAGGCGCGTGGCGCGCTGCACCAGCTCCGACTCGAGCTCGCTGGCGCGCGTTTCGCGCCCGCTGAGCTCGCGGGCCAGCACGGCCGTCCGCGCCTGGTGCGCTTCCGCCTCGAGATGCAGCTGCGCGATCAGCGACTCGAGCAGGCCGCGACGGCGTTCGGCCGATTGCAGCGTCTCGTGCAGGCCGGTGGCGCGCGCGCGGGCGGCGTGCAATTCGGCCAGCGCCGCTGCGTGCGCGCGCTCCTTCTCGGCGAGCGCCTGCTGAGTCTTGCGGTCCTGCGAGCGCAGCAGCTGCGCCGCGGCATCGCGCTCCTCGCGGGCGCGCTGCTCGGCGGCGGCACGCTCCTGGGCGATCTGCGCGGTCA
>JASHTN010000212.1 GCA_030040525.1 Gammaproteobacteria bacterium
GTTGCTGCTCAATGCCCTCCGCTTCCCCGTGCGCCAGACGCGGGTCTGGTACGGGGGCCTGCGAGAGGACCCGGAGCGCTCCTCGACCACCTCGCTCTCGTTCGCCAACGCGATGCGGACGTTCTACAGCTTCATCTACCGTCCGACGCTCGATACCGCGCACGAGCATCGCGCGGTCGCCTATTTCGTGCGCAAGCTCGAGTTCGACCACGACGTGGTCGACGTCTTCCGCCCGATACTCTTCAGACCCATCCGTAACTCAGTTTGGCGCCTCGCCGGCTGGCTGCGGGCGCTGCAGTCGGGAGATCTCAACTTCTATCTCGCGCTGATCGGAGCGTTGTTAATCGTCATCCTGGCGCTCACGCTGCGCTAGGGGACGCCTGCCCGGCGGCCGATCCCGGAGGCACCATGACTCAGAACACGGCGATAAAGCAGATCCTCCTGGCCTATGACGCCTCCGACGAGGCGGATCATGCCTTCGAGTACGCCCGCGCCCTCGCGCAACGCTTCGATGCGGCGCTCGAGGTGCTCTCGATCGTGACGCCCCCGCTGGGCGCGGACATCGTCGAAACGAAGGCGGTCCTCGAGAAGGGCTCGCAGAAGGCCAAAGAGGGGCAGCGGCGCCTTCGGCACGTGACGCGTGATGAGCACTTTCCGATCGAGTTCCACACCAAGTTCGGCCGGCCTCCCGAGCAGATTCTCGCGCAGGCCAAGAGCCTTGAAGCGGACCTCATCGTCATGGGGCATCGCCATCTGAGTCTCGTAGAGCGCGGCTTTCACCGCTCGACCGCGGTGCGGGTGATCGAAGGGGCGGGTTGCCCGGTGCTGATCGTGCCCTGAGGCGGTGATCGCGAAGGACAGCAAGCGCAAGGGCGCGGTGGACAGCAGCCGCACGGCACTGCGGTTCGTGCTGCTCGTCGGCGTGCTGAGCCTTTTCCCGGACTTCACGTACGAGGGCTCCCGCAGCATTCTGGGTCCTTACCTCGTCGATCCCGGCCGGGGCGTTTATGACGCACCGAGCAGGGGCTGTGTCAGGTTGACGCGCCGGGCGCCTTTTCATAGGCTGACAGTCGTTTGCGATCGGGGATGGAGTCCCCCGCGAACCGCCCCGCGTGCTGATGACTCCTACCGTGCGTAATTGGGCTACGCGCGGCGGGACACGTCGGTACACCCCGCCGCGCTGGAACGTCGAGGCTCTGGCGTGAGCAGCATTCTGTTCGATACCGCGGTGGACGAGATCCTCCAGCGCACGGAGGAGCCTCCTTACTTCACCGATCTCAATCTCGACCAGATCGTGGGATCGATCGTTGCGGAGCGGGAAGAGTACCAGCTGAGGCCCTGGTTCTACTCCCCGCTTCCTCACCCTGAGGCGATTGGCTACCGCCAGGCCGTGTTCCGGGATCTCGAGGATCGACGCCTCGTCGGCTCGCTTAGTCAGTTCGCGGCGCACTTGAAGTCGATGCGGGGCGCGCTCGAGGCCGCCGGGAAGTTCTGGCACGTCCGGCAGAAGCAGCGCGGCTTCCTCGAGGCGGTCAGCTCCTACTGCGCCGCCGTGAATCTGCTCGCCCGCGAATTGCTGCCCGCTGCACTTCGCTCTCGAGCACTGTCGCGCTTTCGCGAGAGCCTCGCCGCCTATCAGCAATCCGAGGGGTTCAGGACGCTCGAGGCCGAGACGCAACAGCTCAAGCACGAGCTCCGAGGGATCGAATATCGGCTGCAGATCGAGGGCCCGCGGATCGCAGTCAGCCGCTACGAGTCGGACCCCGATTACGCCACGGTCGTGCTGCGCACCTTCGAGAAGTTTCGCCAGGGAGCCGTGCGCGACTATTCGTTTCGCGTCACGGCGAGCGCGCAGATGAATCACGTCGAGGGGGCCATCCTCGACCGGGTGGCGCGGCTCTATCCGGTGATCTTCTCGGCGCTCGAGCACTACTGCGGCCGCCACCGCGACTTCCTCGATGCCCTGATTGCCCGGTTCGACCGGGAGATTCAGTTCTACCTCGGCTACCTCGCTTATATCGAGGGCCTCAAGCGCAGCGGGCTCGCCTTTTGCTACCCCGAGGTGACGCGGACCTTTGCGGATATCGATTGTCAGGAGGCCTTCGATCTTGCGTTGGCCGTCAAGCTCTCCAGAGTCCCGGCGCTCCCCGTCACGAACGATGTGCGCTTATGCGGCGAGGAACGCATTCTGGTCGTGTCCGGGGCGAACCAGGGCGGCAAGACGACCTTCGCCCGCATGTTTGGCCAGCTGCACTATCTCGCGGCGCTCGGCTGTCCGGTGCCGGGACGCGCTGCGAAGCTCTTCCTGTTCGATGATCTCTTTACGCACTTCGAGCGTGAGGAGGATGTCACGACGCTCACGAGCAAGCTCGAGGAGGACCTAGTGCGGATTCACGCCGCCCTCGAGCGGGCGACCTCCCGAAGCCTTCTCGTGATGAACGAGAGCTTTGGGTCATCGACCCTTCAAGACGCGCTCTACCTGAGCCGGGAGGTTCTGCGGCAGATCATCGACCGTGGGCTCGTGTGTCTTTTCGTCACGTTTCTCGATGAGCTCGCCTCGCTTGGGCCCTGCACGGTGAGCCTCGTCGCGACGGTAAGGCAGGATGATCCCGCGCAACGCACGTTCAAGGTCGTGCGCCGGCCCGCGGATGGCTTGGCGTACGCACTCGCCATCGCCGCGAAGCATGGTCTCACCTACGAGCGGGTCAGGGAGCGGCTTCAGGCATGAAGGCGTACCTCATGTTCCCCGATCGGGATTTCGATCCCAAGAAGCCATTACCGCCCCAGGCTCCGCTTTTAGTGAAGGACCTCGAGCTCGAGGTCCTCTTTGCGGCGATGGCTGCCGGCGATCCGTTCCTTCTGGACATCGTAAGTCCCGGTGTGCTGATCGGCCTCGATACTCCCGAGGGGATTCGCTACCGCCAGGACGTGATGCGCGATTGCATCGAGCACGGGCGCATCGTGCGCGAGCTCTATGCGCTCGCGGTGGAGGCACTCGAGCGCGAGCGCAAGGTCTGGGGCTGGAGCACCATCCGGACCTCGCCCGAGGCGAGCCTCCATCGCTCGCGCGAAGTGTTGGAGGTTTTTTTCGATGTCCTGGGGAGGCTCCGCCGGCTGGCGGAGTCCCACGCGGCGAGCTTTCGCTCGGCAGCATTCTCGAGGCTCTTTAAGCTCCTCGTGGCCGAGCTCAACGAGGACTACCTTGCCGAGGTCGCAGACCACCTCGAGCTGCTTCACTTCCAGGATCAGCTCGTGATGAGCGCGCGCCTGGGGGAGTCGAACGAAGGCGTGTATTATGTCCTGCGCCGGCCGCCGTATCGGCGGAGCTGGTGGGAGCGGCTCCGGAACCGGCACACGAGAAAGGCGCGGGGCCGGTCCCCGAGCTACACGCTCGAGATCCATCCCCGCGACGAGCAGGGGTTTCGGGCGCTCAGCGACCTTCGCGGACAGGGGCTCGACCGCGTCGCGAACGCCCTGGCCCAATCCGCCGACCATCTCCTGGCGTTCTTCAGGATGCTGCGCACCGAGCTCGCCTTCTTCATCGGTGCTCTCAATCTCCATGATCGTCTCGTTGCCAAAGGCGAGAGGACCTGCTTTCCGGAAGCTCTGCCGTTCGGCGCCTCGCGCCTGACGATACGAAGCCTGCGCGACATTGCCTTGAGCCTCAACGTCGCGGACGCCCTGGTCGGGAACGATCTGGAGGGCGATGAGAAGCTTCTCATCGTCATCACCGGCGCCAACCGGGGTGGAAAGTCCACCTTCCTGAGGAGTCTCGGCCAGGCGCAGCTCATGACGCAGTGCGGACTCTTCGTCTGCGCTGAGAGCTTCCGTGCGAACCTCTGTCGCGGTGTCCTCACCCACTTCAAGCGGGAGGAGGACGCTACGATGACCAGCGGCAAGCTGGATGAGGAGCTCCATCGCATGAGCGCGCTCGTCGATCAGGCCGAGCGCGACAGCATGCTCCTCTGCAACGAGTCCTTCGCCTCCACGAACGAGCGCGAGGGCTCGGAGATCGCCCGGCAGGTGGTCACCGCACTGCTCGAGGAGGGAATCAAGGTTCTCTATGTCACGCACATGTATGAGCTCGCCCATGGGCTCTCCGTCAAGGGCATGCCGAGCGCGCTCTTCCTGCGCGCCGAGCGTCTGCCCGATGGCACCCGCACCTTTCGGATCAGGGTGGGAGAGCCGCTCGAGACCAGCTATGGGGAGGATCTCTACCGAAGGGTCTTCGGTCGGCCCACCGGAGGTGCCACCGATGCGCGGGCGCGCTCGATCCTCACCGAGATGGAAGCACCTGGACCATGAACCTCCGGCAGGAGAGGGCATTCTGTGGGAGGTGACCTTTGGTGGGGCATGGTCATCGCCTTCGCTCTCGGGAGTGCCCTCGGTCTGACCCTGCGGAATATTCTCCGGATCCTCTTCGGCGAACCCCGGGCGCGAGGGCTCTCCACCGTGGCCGCCTCCTCGATCGTGGGAGGCTTTTGCGGGGCGATCGCAGGGTGGGGCACGACCCATGCATCGCTCCCTCCCAACGTGCAGAGGATCTTGCTCTTTGCGCTACTCGGCTTCGTAGCGACCGTGGCGACGGATGCCGCCGCCGCGCGTGCGGACCTGACGAACCCTGACACCGTGGCGCTGCGGCGCCAGGCGGCCATTCATGTCGGCGTGGGAATCGGTTCGGCTTTGCTCGCGGTCGTCGTCGTCCGATACCTCATGGGTTTTGCGCTTTCGTAATCGTCGAGGCGGGGGATCCTGACGTGCTTTCGTGGGTCCCGAGTAGCGCCAGGATCTGGAGGGCGTGCAGGCTGTCGTCCAGTCGCTCAGTGGCGCCCGGAGCCCGGCCAAAGCCGCCGGTGGCCATCTGGCACGAGGCGACATAGCTTTCGATTTCTGCCGGCCGGCGGGGACGCATCGCGAAGTGCTCGAGGATTTGGAGACCCGCGAGCTGCGTCTCGAGCGCGCTGCTCGCGCTATGGGGCGCGATATTGAAGCCGTGCCGCGGGCCCTCACACTGGCGAGCAAAGGACAGCCAGAGAGCCCACACCGCATAGCGAAACAGATCGCCCGCAAGGGGCCGATCATTGTCATTCGGCGAGTCGACGCCGCGCGTGTTCATGACGCGTCGAGAGAAGCTGCCGGACCAGTTTTCTCGTTGACCCCGTCCGGGTTCGCCGTGGCATTGCGTAACTCATCCAGATAATCCGCCCATGCCTGCATCATCTGCCGCCGTTCCGGCAATCGCTGCGCGCGGTTGTAAGCGCCGCGACTCTCGTTGCGCTCGGCGTGCGCAAGCTGCAGCTCGATCAGGTCCGGGTGCCAGCCCTGCTCGTTGAGGCACGTCGATGCCATGGATCGGAACCCGTGGGCCACCATCTCCTCGCCGCTAAAGCCCAGGCATCGCAGGGCGGCATTGATAGTGTTGTCGCTGATCGCGCGCTCGTTGGACCTAAGAGACGGGAAGACGAGGCGCCCGGAGCCGGTTAACACGTGCAGGTCCTTCAGAAGTGTCACCGCCTGCGTCGAGAGGGGCACGACGTGCAGCTCGCGCATCTTCATGCGCACTGCCGGCATGCGCCACTCGGCCGCTTTGAGATTAAACTCGGGCCACTCGGAGAGGCGAAGCTCGCCCGGTCTGACGAATGTCAGCGGCAGGAGCTTGAGCGCGAATTCCGTTGAGACGTCCCCGTGGTAGCCGGCGATGGCACGCATGAGCTCGCCGATCCGGAGTGGATCGACAATGGCGGGGCGGTTGCGCCTGGAGACCGCGGCGATCGCTCCGCGAAGGTCCACGGTCGGGTCTCGCTCGGCGCGCCCAGTTACCAGCGCGTAGCGGAAGACATTTCCGCATTCGGACCGTACGCGATGCGCCGTTTCGTGCTTCCCGCGTGCCTCGATACGCTTGAGCGCGTCGAGGACGTCGACGGCCTTAATCTCGGTGATCGCAGTCTTGCCCAGGTAGGGGAAGACGAACGCCTCGAACCGATCCTGCTTGTTCTGAAAGGTCTTGGTGCCGAGCGTAGTTTTCTGCGTCTCGAGCCACTCCCGGGCGAGGGCTTCGAAGGTATCCGAGCGAGCGGCGCGCTCGGCTTTGCGCAGCGCACTGGGGTCGCCCCCCATCTCCAGAGCCCGCCGTGCCTCGAGACGACGATCACGGGCGACCTTGAGAGTGATTTCCGGGTACTTGCCGAAAGAGAGTAGTTTCTCGCGGCCGGCGAAGTAGTACTTGAAGCGCCAGGAGCGGTGACCGGTGGGCGACACCAGAAGGTACAGGCCATCGCCATCGAAGAGCTTCTTGGGGCGTTCGGCCGGTCGCGTATTGCGAATGGCGACGTCAGTCAGCTTCATCAGGGGTAGCGCCTCCAAAAAGCCCGTTCTAGGGGTACCGCGCTGGGGGTAGCGTGCCCGGCCAGGAGGCCGTTACCCCCGTAAATACCCCCGACGCTCTGGAGCTGTCAAGTTGACACCCGAGACGCGATGATTTCGTAACTGACTGATTTACAGCTCTAAGTTTCCAAACAGCGAGCGGGATGAGCTCGGCTGCGACCACCTGATTAGGGGCTAATGGCTCCCCGGGTTGGAATCGAACCAACGACCAACGGATTAACAGTCCGATGCTCTACCGCTGAGCTACCGGGGAACGCGGCGGCACGCTCGAAGGGCGCGAATTCTCCCCAAGCCCCCCAGGGGAGTCAAGGAACGAGGCGGCCCCAGACACCGACCCAGGCGAAACCGCACCCAGAGCCCGCCAAACGCTGTAGCCGGCTTCGCCGTCCGAGCTCGCGCAGCTGGTGCTCACGGCTAAGGCGCGCGAAGCTCTCGCGAAAACGCGAGCACCGTGTTCGCAGTACCTGATCTGAGGCGAATGCCTTCGGAGACTCACATGCGCAACATTCTCGATGAACAGGCAATGGATCTGCTCTTTCGCAAGGCACGCACCCATAATGTCTGGCTGGACCGACCGGTAAGCGACGCGACGCTGCGTCAGCTCTACGAGTTGATGAAATGGGGCCCGACCAGCGCGAATTCATGCCCAGCCCGGATCTTGTTCCTGCGTACTCCGCAGGCGAAGGCGAAACTGCTGCCGGCCCTGTCTCCGGGAAACGTGGAGAAGACGCGTGCCGCCCCCGTGACCGCCATCGTTGCCTACGACCTGCGCTTCTACGAGAAGCTCCCGCGCTTGTTCCCGCATAACTCCGGAATGCGCCAGGTATTCGTCGATGCCCCGCAACTCGTCGAGGTGACGGCGAGACGCAACTCGTCACTGCAAGGTGCCTATTTCATACTCGCCGCGCGCGCGGTGGGACTGGATTGCGGTCCGATGTCTGGCTTTGAAACGCCAAGGTCGACGAGGAATTCTTCGCGACTGGCAAATGCGAAGGCTGCAACGAGGAATTTTTCACGGCAGGGCACGTGCGATCTAACTTTCTGTGCAATCTGGGCTACGGCGATTCCAGCAAGCTCTTTCCACGCAGTCCGCGCCTCGAGTTCGAGGAGGCATGCACACTGCTGTGACTGTGCTTCACGCCGCGCGCCGGGCGCGACGGCGATGCCGCAGCCAGAGCCCGCCATAGGCGACCACGTTGATGGCCAGCAGCACCGCAGCGAGCACCCACTGAACGTCCGCGGTGAGCCCCGGCGGGTAGAGCACCAGCCCCAGATAGTGCGACAGGAACTCGCCACGGTAGCCGGCCTCACCGCCGAGCTCACGCAGGTGATTCTCGAGCGGCGTCAGCGGACAGATGCTGTGCGAGATCTCGACCCACGCTCCCCAGGCGAGCGCCGGCAGATGCGCGAAGGCCGCGCGGCGCCACCGCCAGGTGAGGAAGCCGCCGAGGACGGCAAACGCCGCGAAGGCGAAGTGCACCGCGACGAGCGCGTCGGCGAGGAACGAGTAGAGGTGTGCGGTCAGGCAGCGACGCGCGCGACCAGGATCCGCGCGATGCGGTCCATCGCCTTTTCCAGCGTCTGCATGCTGCAGGCGAAGGAGAGCCGCACGTGACCGGGAGCGCCGAACCCCGAGCCCGGCACGACCGCAACTCCTGCATCGTTGAGCAGGAGCTCCGCGAACTCGCCGTCGTCGCGGCAGCCGAGAGCCGCCATGGCGCGCGAGACGTCCGCGAAGGCGTAGAAGGTCCCCGCCCCCGGCAGGCAGCTCACCGCCGGGAGGGAGTTCAGGGCCTTGACGACAAAATCCCGCCGCGCCTTGAACTCGGCGGTCATGCGCGCGACGCAGCTCTGATCGCCGTTCAGGGCAGCGGTCGCCGCCTTCTGCGAGATGCTGGAGGCGTTCGAGGTCGACTGCCCCTGGATGGTCGCCATCGCGGCAATGATGTCTTTCGGCCCCCCGCAGTAGCCGAGGCGCCAGCCGGTCATGGCATAGGCCTTGGAGACTCCGTTGATGGTGACGGTGCGGGAGTAGAGCTCGGGGACTGCGGTGACGAGGCTCGTGAAGGGCTCCGGGTCCCAGTAGATCTTCTCGTACATGTCGTCGGTGCCGATCAGGATGCGCGGATACTCGAGCAGCACCTCGCCGAGCGCGCGCAGTTCCGCGCGCGTGTAGGCGGCGCCCGTCGGGTTGCAGGGACTGTTGAGGATGACGAGCCGCGTCTTCGGCGTGATCGCCGCGGCGAGCTGGCGCGGGGTGATCTTGTAGCCCTGTGCCAGCCCGGCGAGCGGCATCACCGGCAGCCCGTCCGCGAGCAGCACCATGTCGGGGTAGGAGACCCAGTAGGGCGCCGGGATCACGGCCTCGTCGCCCGGATCGAGCACCGCCATGCAGAGGTTGTAGACCGTCTGCTTGGCGCCGACGGAGACCAGGATCTGCGAGCGTTCGTAAGTGAGCGCGTTGTCGCGCTGGAACTTGGCGATGATCGCGTCCTTGAGCTCGTCGGTCCCCTCGACGTTGGTGTAGCGGGTGAAGCCGCTGCGGATCGCGTCCATCCCCGCCTGCGCGATGTGCAGCGGGGTGTCGAAGTCCGGCTCTCCGGCGCCGAGCCCGATCACATCCTTACCATCGGCCTTGAGGCGCGCCGCACGTGCGGTCACAGCAAGAGTCGGGGACGGCTTGACGCGCTGGACGCGCCGCGAGAGGGGCAAGGTCACTGAATTTCCTGCAGTTCGCTTGAGATCGAGCGCCGCCGCTATATTAAGGGATTGTGCCGGCTCGGGCCATCCGCGGGGGATGGCGCGCGAAGCTTCCGGCCGCAGCCGATGCTCCTTCATGGTGCAGCAGCCCTTCAGACTCGAGGCCGATTACTCGCCCGCAGGCGATCAGCCGCAGGCAATCGACAAGCTCGTCGAGGGCCTGGAGGAGGGGCTCGCGCACCAGACGCTGCTCGGGGTCACGGGCAGCGGCAAGACCATGACGGCGGCTTCCGTGATCGAGCGCGTGCAGCGCCCCGCGATGGTGCTCGCCCACAATAAAACGCTCGCCGCTCAGCTCTACGGCGAGTTCCGCGAGTTCTTCCCGCACAACGCGGTCGAGTACTTCGTCTCCTACTACGACTACTACCAGCCGGAAGCCTACGTGCCGTCCTCCGACACCTACATCGAGAAGGACGCGTCGGTGAACGAGCACATCGAGCAGATGCGGCTCTCGGCCACCAAGGCGCTGCTCGAGCGCCCCGATTCCATCATCGTCGCGACCGTTTCCTCGATCTACGGCCTGGGCGACCCGCAGGCCTATCTCTCCATGGTGTTGCACCTGGTGCGCGGCGATGCGCTCGACCAGAGGAAGCTCCTGCGGCGTCTCGCTGACATGCAGTACACGCGCAACGAGCTCGACCTCAGCCAGGGCACCTACCGCGTGCGCGGCGACGTCATCGACATCTTCCCGGCCGAGTCCGAGCGCGAGGCGGTGCGGGTCGAGCTCTTCGACGAGCGCATCGACTCGATCGCGCTGTTCGATCCGCTCACCGGGGCCATCTCCCGCAAGGTGCCGCGCTTCACCGTCTATCCCGGCACCCATTACGTCACGCCGCGCGAACGGCTGGTGCACGCGGTGGACGAGATCCGCGACGACCTGCGGGTGCGCCTGAAGGAGCTGCGCGAGGCGGGAAGGCTCCTCGAGGCGCAGCGGCTCGAGCAGCGCACCCAGTTCGACATCGAGATGATCAAGGAGGTCGGCTACTGCGCCGGCATCGAGAACTACTCACGCTACCTCTCGGGGCGTGCGCCGGGCGAGCCGCCGCCGTGCCTGTTCGACTACCTGCCGAGGAATGCGCTGCTGTTCGTCGACGAGAGCCACCAGACCATTCCGCAGCTCGGTGCCATGTACCGCGGCGACCGCTCACGCAAGGAAGTCCTGGTCGAGTACGGCTTCCGGCTGCCGTCCGCGCTCGACAACCGGCCGCTGAAGTTCGAGGAGTGGGAGCGCCTCGCGCCGCAGATGATCTTCGTCTCGGCAACCCCCGGGGAGTACGAGGCGAAGCGCTCGGCGCAGGTGGTCGAGCAGTTGGTCCGCCCGACCGGTCTCGTCGATCCGGAGGTCGAGGTGCGCCCGGTCGGCTCGCAGGTGGACGACGTGCTGTCGGAGATCCGCAAGTGCGTTGAGCGCTCCGAGCGCGTCCTGATCACGACCTTGACCAAGCGCATGGCGGAGGACCTCACCGACTACCTGCGCGAGCACGACGTGCGCGTGCGCTATCTGCACGCCGACATCGAGACGGTCGAGCGCGTCGAGATCATCCGCGACCTGCGCTTGGGCACCTTCGACGTGCTGGTCGGCATCAACCTGCTGCGCGAAGGTCTCGACATGCCCGAGGTGGCGCTGGTCGCGGTGCTCGATGCGGACAAGGAGGGGTTTCTGCGCTCGGACAACTCCCTCATCCAGACCATCGGCCGCGCCGCGCGCAACATCCACGGCCGGGCGATTCTCTATGCCGATCACGTCACGGGCTCCATGCAGCGCGCGATCGACGAGACCAACCGCCGCCGCAGGAAGCAGCTCGACTACAACTCAGCTCACGGCATCACCCCGCGCGGCATCCAGAAAGGCGTCACCGACATCATGGAGGGTGCACGGGCGGAAGTCCCGGCAGCGGCTGCGCCGGGCGGGCGCGGCCGGCGCGGCGGGAAGCCAACCGCACCTTCGGATCTGAGACCCGAGGCGCTGGTGAAGGAGATCAGGAAGCTCGAGGCCGAGATGTTCCGCAAGGCGCGCAACCTCGAGTTCGAGGAGGCGGCGAGCCTGCGCGATGAGATCGAGCGGCTGAAGCAACTCGAGCTCGGGCTTCCGGTGCCCTCGTGAGCGCCGCGCGCTAGCGGTTCACCTGGGCCTGCAATTCCTTCGGGTAGCGGTCGCCCTCCACGGCAATGCCGGAGAGGGCGCTGTCGATGTCGCGCAGCTCATCCGGTGTCAGCCCGATGCGCAGCGCGCCGAGGTTCTCCTCCAATCGGTGCAGCTTTGTCGTGCCCGGGATCGGCACGATCCACGGCCTCTGCGCGAGCAGCCAGGCGAGGGCGATCTGCGCCGGCGTCGCGCTTTTCTGCGTGGCGATCTGAGCGAGTCGGGCGATGAGCGCCTGATTGCCCTTGCGTGCCTGCGGCGCGAAGCGCGGCAGGTTGTTGCGGAAGTCCCCGGAATCGAAGCGGGTGTTCTCGTCGATGGCGCCGGTGAGAAATCCCCGGCCGAGCGGACTGAACGGCACGAACCCGATCCCGAGCTCTTGCAGCGCCGGCAGGAGTTCCTTCTCGGGCTCGCGCCACCACAGCGAGTACTCGCTCTGCAGTGCCGTCACCGGTTGCACCGCATGTGCGCGGCGGATCGTGCTCACGCCCGCCTCGGAGAGCCCGAAATGCTTCACCTTGCCCTGGCGGATCAGGTCCTTCACCGCGCCCGCGACGTCCTCGATGGGCACCTGCGGATCGACCCGGTGCTGATAGAGGAGGTCGATGACGTCGGTCCGCAGCCGTCGCAGGGAAGCCTCCACGACCTCTCTGATGTGCTGCGGGCGACTGTCGAGGCCAGCCTGCTGCTTGCCATCGACGACGTGGAAGCCGAACTTGGTGGCGATGACCACCTGCCGGCGACAGGGCGCCAGCGCCTCACCGACTAGGTCCTCGTTGGTGAACGGGCCGTAGATCTCCGCCGTATCAAAGAGAGTCACGCCGCGCTCGACGGCCGCGCGGATGAGCGCCAGGGCTTCCCGTCGGTCGGTTGCAGGTCCGTACGCGTGGCTCAGGCCCATGCAGCCCAAGCCGAGAGCGGAGACTTCGAGGCTCTTGCCGAGTGTGCGTTTTTGAAGCGTCGCCATCGGTACTCACTCCTTTAAACCAAGGACGCCGGCATCTCCCGGCGCCGTCCTAAGTAACTGGATTCTCTCGCATTAGCTTGCCTGAAATCCTCTCCTTCTTGTATCGTTCGCGCCCCTCCTGTAGAGAGCTTGTGCTCCTTAGAGGGATTTTGCAGGCGCGTAGCTCAGTGGTAGAGCATCACCTTGACATGGTGGTGGTCGGTGGTTCGATCCCACTCGCGCCTACCAGATAGTCGAGAAGAGGGCGCTCCTTCGGGTCTTTCGCTTGGGGAGCGCCCTTTTTTGCTGTCCCTTAAGATCGTTCATCGTATGCCCGTAATCACTTTGCCCGATGGCAGTCAGCGCCGCTTCGACCACCCGGTGACGGTGGACGAAGTGGCGGGCGACATTGGCGCGGGGCTGCGTAAGGCGGCCCTCGCCGGGCGCGTCAATGGCA
>JASHTN010000213.1 GCA_030040525.1 Gammaproteobacteria bacterium
GGGCTGCGCCGCCGCGGTGTCCTGCGCCGCCGCCGGTCCGGGCAACGCCGCAGCAGCGAGCAGGGTCAGCAGCCCGAGCAGCGCGCGGCGCGCGGCGCGCGTCGGCTGCGCGTTCACGCGGCCAGTCCGTCCGGCCGGATGCCGTGCTGTTTCAGCAGCGCCCGCACGTCCGGGCGCCGGCCGCGGAACTCGACGAACGCCTCGAGCGGATCGCGGCTGCCGCCCCGGCTGAGGATCGCGTCCAGAAAGCGCCGCGCAGTCGCGTTGTCGAACACCCCGGTCTCCTCGAAGGCCGCAAACGCATCCGCCGCCAGCACCTCCGCCCACTTGTAGCTGTAGTAGCCGGCCGCGTAGCCGCCCGCAAAGATATGGCCGAAGCTGTGCGGAAAGCGGTTCCACTCCGGCACCGGCACCACGGCGACCTCCGCGCGCACCTCGCGCAGGATCTCGAGGATGCGGCCGCCGCGCTCCGGGGAGTATTCGGTGTGAATGCGGAAGTCGAACAGCGCGAACTCCAGCTGCCGCACCATGGCGAGCCCCGCGTGGAAGCTGCGGGTTGCGATCAGCCGCGACTGCATCTCGGCCGGCAGCGGCGCACCGCTCGCGAAATGGCCGGAGATCTGCCGCAGCACCTCCGGGTGCCACGCGTAGTTCTCGAGGAACTGGCTCGGCAGCTCCACCGCATCCCAGGCGACGCCGTTGATGCCGGCGACGCTCGGATAGTCGACGCGGGTGAGCAGGTGATGCAGCCCGTGGCCGAACTCGTGAAACAGCGTGACCACGTCGTCGTGAGTCAGCAGCGCCGGCCGATCGCTCCCCGGCGGCAGGAAGTTGGTCACGAGATAGGCCACAGGCAGCGCGCTGCCGGTGGCGAGGCGCTTGCGGCCCACGCACTCGTCCATCCAGGCGCCGCTGCGCTTGTTGGGCCGCGCGTAGGCATCGAGATAGAAGCTGCCGAGCAGCGCACCGGCGCTGCTCTCGATCTCGAAGAAGCGTACGTCCGGGTGCCATACCGCTGCACCGCTGCGCTCACGCAGGCGCACCGCGAACAGCCGCTCGGCGACCGCGAACAGGCCGGCGAGCACCCGTGGCAGCGGGAAGTACGGGCGCAGCTCCTCCTGCGACACCGAGTAGCGCTCGCGCTGCAGCCGCTCGGCATAGAAGCCCACGTCCCAGGGCGCGAGAGTGCGGCCCGCAAAGGCCTCGAGCTCGTCGAACTCGGCGAGCGCCGCACCGCGCGCCGCCGCCGTGAGCTCGCGCAGGAACTGCAGCACCTCCGCGACGCTGCGCGCCATGCGCGTCGCGAGCGCGTACTCGGCGAAGTTGCCGAACTCGAGCAGCCGCGCCGCCTCGTGGCGGTGGCGCAGGATCTCCTCCATGACGGCGCTGTTGTCCCAGCGGCCGGCGTTCGCTCCCTGATCGGAGGCGCGGGTCAGCCAGGCCTGGTAGAAATCGCGGCGCAGCTGCGGCGACTGCGCATCCGTCGAGACCGCGACGTAAGTCGGCTGGTCGAGCGCGAGCACCCAGCCCGGCACGCCGCGCTGCCGGGCGCGTTCCGCGGCCTGCTCGACCAGCATGTCGTTGAGCCCGTGCAGCTCTCCGGCGTCGGTGACGTGGCGGGTCCAGCCGTTGGTGGCGTCGAGCACGTTCTCCTCGAACTTCGCCTGCAGCTGGCTGAGCTCGAGCATCAGCGTCTTGAAGCGCGCCTTGCGCTCGGCCGGCAGGCCGACTCCGGCGAGACGAAAATCGCGCACCGCGTGCGCGATCACCTCGCGCTGCTCGGGGCCGAGCGAGCCGGCCTCGCGCTCGGCGATCGCGCGGTAGGCGCGAAACAAAGGCTCGCTCTGGCTGAGATCGGTGTGGTAGGCGGACAGCAGCGGCAGGCAGGCGTTGTAGCTCTCGCGCAGCGCCTCGGAGTTGAGCACCGCGTTCAGATGACTGACCGGCGACCAGGTGCGCGACACGCCGTGGTGCAGCTCCTCGAGCGGCTCGACCAGCGTGGCGAAGGTGGGATCCTCGAGCTGCGCCAGCTCGCCGATACGCACGCGATTGCGGGTGAGCACCTCGCGCACCGCCGGCTCGACATGCTCGGGCCGGATCTCGACGAAGCGCGGCAGGGGGTCCTGGCCGAGGAGCGGGTTTTCCATGGGCCCATTGTAGCGGCAGGCGGGCGGACCCGGTCCTCATATAACATGCGGCGGCCGGCGCATCCGATGCAGGCGGGCCTCTAGCTGAAGGCGGTATTCGTATGGACGAGCGCTTCGACCTGGTGGTGATCGGCGGCGGCAGCGGGGGACTCGCGGCGGCCCAGCGCGCCGCCGAACACGGCGCCCGTGCGGCAGTCATCGAGTCGGGCCGGCTCGGCGGCACCTGCGTGAACGTCGGCTGCGTGCCGAAGAAGATCATGTGGAACGCCGCCGAGCTCGGCGCCGGGCTCGAGGATGCTCCGGAGTACGGCTTCCGGCTCGAGCAGGCGGGGCACGACTGGCTGCTCCTCAAGCACAAGCGTGACGCCTACCTGAGGCGGCTCAACGACATCTACGCGGCCAATCTCGCGCGTCGCAAGGTCGAGCTGCTGCGCGCCCGGGCGAGCTTCATCGACCGGCATGCCGTGAGCGCCGCGGGGCGGGTGCTGCGCGCCGACCACATCATCATCGCCAGCGGCGCACGGCCGCGGCTGCCGGCGGTTCCGGGCGCGGAGCTCGGCATCACCTCCGACGGCTTCTTCGAGCTCGAGGCGCTGCCGGCGCGCGTCGCGGTGGTGGGCAGCAGCTACATCGCGATCGAGCTCGCCGGCATCTTTGCGGGGCTGGGGTCCGATACCACGCTCGTGATGCGCGGTGACACTGCGCTCAAGACCTTCGACGCGATGCTCGGCGAGGTGACGCTCGCCATGCTGGGCGAGCACGGCATCCGGATCGTGACGCACGCCGCGCCCATGGGGCTCGCCCGGGCCGCGCACGGCGCGCTCGAGCTCGCGGCCATGGACGGGCGCCGGCTCGGGCCCTTCGACTCGCTCCTCTGGGCTATCGGCCGCGGGGCAGCCGTCGAGGATCTCGCCCTGGGCAAGGCCGGGGTCGAGCTCGACGTGCAGGGCTTCGTGCGAACCGACAAGTACCAGGCGACCAGCGCCCCCGGGGTCTATGCCATCGGCGACGTGACCGGCTGCGCCCAGCTCACCCCGGTGGCGATCGCCGCGGGACGGCGGCTCGCGGACCGGGTCTTCGGCGGCCAGACCGGTCGCTATCTCGAG
>JASHTN010000214.1 GCA_030040525.1 Gammaproteobacteria bacterium
TGCTGGGGACCGGCGTATGACGAGTGGAGCGAGATAGCCCGAAGTAAGGACGACAGTGCGCTGCTTGCCCTACTGCTCAGCCGTGATGAGAATGCCGTTAGGTTACGGCAATCAATGCCTTATGTTGGTCTCCTTGCAAGAGAGGAAGTGAGACGGCTTTGCGAAGCCGCCACTTCCGTAGGGCCAAGCGCCACTCGCGACTAGCAGCCTGTCGGACTTAACGACGGTGGATAGGCGATAATCACGGCAGGTCTCCTCGGTATCAGCGCAGGGTGAGCATGAGCAACTTCCGCCCGATCAACCGCACTGGATTCCTGCTGCCCCCCTCGGTGGACGAGTGGCTGCCGCAGCGGCACCTGGCGCGCTTCGTGGTGGACGTGATCGATCGATTGGACCTCTCGGAGCTGGAGAAGTCCTACCGCGGCTCGGGCTCTGCGCCGTATCACCCGGCGATGCTGCTGGGGCTGCTGATCTACGGCTATGCGACGCGGGTGTTCTCCAGCCGTGCACTCGAGCGGGCGAGCTATGACTCGCTGGCCTTTCGCTTCATCGCCGGCAACGATCATCCCGACCATGACACCATTGCCGCCTTCCGTAGGCGTTTTATCGGGCACATCGAGCCGCTGTTCGTGGAGGTGCTGAAGCTCGCCCGCGCCATGGGCATGCTCAAGCTCGGTATCGTGGCGCTCGATGGCACCAAGGTGCATGCGCACGCCTCTCGGCACAGTGCGCTCTCCTACGGCCACGCCAAAAAGCTCGAGAAGCGCCTGAAGAAAGAAGTGCACCAGCTGCTCAAGCTCGCCGAGCAGTCCGACGCGGACGATATCCCCGACGGGATGTCGATCCCGGAAGAGCTTGAGCGACGCGAGGCACGGCTCGCGGCGATTGCCGAAGCGAAGGCGAAGATCGAAGCGCGGGTTGAGCAGCGCGAGCAAGCCGAATATCAGGCCAAGCTCGCCGCCCGTAAAGAGAAGCAAGAGCGCACCGGCAAGAAGCCGCGCGGACGACCTCCAGAACCTCCCAGCGGCACGGTGGGCACGCAGGAGCAGATCAACCTCACGGACGAGGACTCGCGCATCATGCCGGTCCCCGGTGGCGGGTTCGATCAGTCCTACAACGCCCAAGCGGCGGTGGCAGCTGGGAGTCTGCTGGTGGTGGCTCCTGCGGTCACGCAGGCGACGAACGATAAAGAGCAGCTCGCGCGGATGATCGGCAAGCTCAAGGGGCTGCCCAGAGAGCTCGGGCGCCCGAAGCGGTTGCTCGCCGACGGTGGTTATCTGAGTGAAGCGAACGTCGAACGCTGTGCCGCGGCAGGCATCGAGCCGCTGATCGCCGTCAAGCGTGAAGGGCATCACCGAACCTGGCGACAACGTTTCGCGCCCGTTCCCCAACCCCCGCCCGACTCGGCCACACCGATGCAGAAGATGCTGCATCGGCTGAAGACTCCGGCGGGCCGTAAGCTCTATGCGTTGCGTAAGCAAACGCCGGAACCGGTCTTCGGCATCATCAAAGCGACGATGGGTTTTCGGCAATTTCTCTTGCGGGGCTTGGAAAGCGTGCAAGGCGAATGGAGCCTGGTGACGATGAGCTGGAACCTGAAGCGGATGTTCGCCCTGCAGGAAGCGTGACAGCGCACGGCGCGCGGCTATCTCAAAACTTTGATCTCTTGCCAACATGAACTGTCTGGATCCTTGCCGCCTATCCGCTCCGTCCGAAATCGTCAGTCCGACAGGCTGCTAGGACATACGGAACTCCACCCTGGGCTTCGTATGAGAGAGCTGCGCTTTCGTAAGCCTAAAGAACCACGTTCTTCCATTGTGAGCTCGTCACGGTCAGTGTACTGCGGCGAAGGGAGGTACACGATGGACGCGCTTTCCGCGCGCTCTGTCATTACGCTCTCCTTCAGCTTGGTCTTCCAGAACATATCCGAGCTGTATCCCCCTTCCTTACACTAGAATTGCCACCACGATGAGTATTCGGCAGAGCATCGCGCGAGGCGCCGCGTGGACGGTCCTGTACAAATGGGCCGACCGCGGCCTGGGATTCGCGAGCACCCTGGTTCTCGCGCACATCCTCGTACCCGCGGATTTTGGGCTCGTCGCAATGGCCACCTCCATCGGCGCGCTGCTTGCAGTGCTCACCTACTTCGGTCTCGATACCGCGCTACTCCGACAGCAGGAAACCACGGACGATCACTTCAATGCTGTCTGGACACTTAACGTTCTGTGCGGCTCCGGAATTGCCGTTCTCATGCTGGCGTCTGCCATTCCAGCCGCACATTTCTATCGCGAGCCCCGAGTGACCGCAGTACTTTGTGCGCTGGCCGCCGCACCCGTCCTTCAGGGACTCGAGAACGTAGGCGTAGTCAAATTCCGGAAGGACATGAGGTTCGACCGCGAATTTCGCTACATGTTCACGACGCGAATGATCAAGTTCGTGACTACTGTCTTCCTCGCATTCACCTTGAGGACATACTGGGCGCTCGTCATCGGAATCTTGGCCTGGCGCACAACGGCCGTGGTGATCAGCTACTTGATGCAGCCCTTCCGACCGCGATTCTCCCTCCATTCGCTGGGCGAGCTGATGCATTTCTCCAAGTGGCTAATGCTCCACAACGCGCTGTCGTTCCTAAAGGATCGGTCTTCGGACTTTGTGGTCGGCCGTCTCGCCGGTTCGAGCTCTCTGGGTCTCTTCAGTGTTGCTGCCGAGATATCGGATATGCCCGGGACAGAGCTCGTTGCGCCAATCAATCGCGCCGTCCTGCCCGCGTATATGACGATCGCCCATGACCTGCCTGCGTTGAGACGCGAGTATTTGTCTGTTCTCGCT
>JASHTN010000215.1 GCA_030040525.1 Gammaproteobacteria bacterium
CTTGAGTTCCGCGGTTGGAGTGATAGCTTTTCGCTGCACGCGTCGAGCACTGTTGCGATGAAGCTTGGGATGTGATCCATGCGGCGTCCGTTCGGGTGGCAACTCCCGGTTTTGCTGCTGCTGCTGGTTGCAAGGGCGGCGGGAGCCCAGGTCCCCGGCCCAACCCAGAGCAGTCAGCCACCCGGCACTCCGTCAGGAGCCAGCGCAACGCCGGCCAACGCCGGCGAGACGCCGCCGGCGCCAACCACGAGCAGGGAGCAGGTCATAGTCACCGCGCCGCCGCCCCCCAATCAGGGACTGCCCGTGCTTCGACCGGACGAATTCAGCAGCTGCATGGCGCCAGCCGGAATGGACCTGGAAAATGGCCAGGCGGCGGAATTTTATGAGCAGACCGTGATCTGTGAGCAGCAGCTCAATTATGAGAAGCACGTCGTGGTCGAGGCCTGCATCAATCGCGACGGCAAGACGGCTCTGCCCAGGGTCATTCAGGCCTGCACGGAGTCGCTCGACCGCAGGATCTTCGAGGGCAACGCGCGCTTTTTCCTGTTTGGCAATCGTGCCGCGGCGTATCTCGCCCAGGGCGACAAGCAGCATGCGCTCGACGATTTCAACGAAGCCGTCAGACTGGCTCCCCGCACCGCAGGCGTCTACTACAACCGCAGCGTCTTCTACACCGTGCAGTCCGATGACGACGCGGCCTTGAAGGACCTCGACACAGCCATCGGCATTGACTCCAGGTTCGTCCCCGCGCTGCGGCAGCGCGCGAAGATCCGCCAGGCTCGGGCGAATTTCAGCGGCGCGCTTGCGGACTATTCGGAGGCCATCCGTCTGCAGCCGAAGTCTGCCGCGCTGTGGAGTGAGCGAGGCTACGTGTCGCTGCGGCAAAAGGACAACGAGGGTGCCGTCAGGGACGAGGCGCAGGCGATTCAACTGGATCCAAAGCTGGCTCGCGCCTATTACCTGCGTGGCGTGGCCTTCGGCTACCTCGGCAACAGCGCAAATGCCGTCAGCGATCTTCAAACCGCGGTGAATCTCGATCCTTCGCTGGCCCACTACGTGACCATCAAAGGCAAGACCGTTTCTCTGGGGCTGCCGCCTTTGTGAGCGCGGCGGCGCCCGTCAGCGCCCGCAGAACGAGAGTATCGCCTCCTTGACCTTGGCGACCGCGTAGTTCCTGACCTGGTCGAGCGCGAGATGCGGAAAGTTCGGCATCTCATCCTGCGCAACCACGCAGTCGACGATCGTCGGACCGTCAGTCTCGAGCGCGCGCTGGATTGCCGTGCGCAGCTCGCCGGGCTGCGCAGCCCGAAAGCCATGTCCGCCGCAGGCAGCGGCCAGCGCGACAAAGTCGGGGTTGGGAAATCTGATGCCCTCCATGTAAGCGGGCAGACCGCTCGCCTCGGCTTCCAGGGGAATGAGCCCGAAGGAGGCGTTGTTGTAGACCACGACCTTGACGGGAAGCCGATGATGCACGGCCGTGAGGAACTCGCTCATGAGCATGTTGAAGCCGCCGTCGCCGCATAGCGCGATGACCTGCCGCGAACGATCCAGTGCCTGGATGCCGTTCGCCTGGCCCAAGGCCGTGCCGACCGCAGCATTGTTGAAGGAGCCGATGATGCGCTGCTCGCCGCTCTGGCGTGTTGAGTCCGGTGTCCAGAACGAAGACCGCGTTGCGCGCGGCGAGATCGCTCACCGAGCGCGCCACCGCCTGTGGATGAATGCGATCGCGGCTGCGATTCACGTCCGCCTGCTTGTCGAGCATCGCGTCCCAGCGACGGCGCTCGGCGTTTACTTCCTCGAGAAACACGCCGTCGGACTTGGCCGCGACGCGGTCGATGAGCAGCTTCAATGCCGGCCGAACCGAGCCCAGGATTCCCAGCTCCGTCGGAGCCCGTCGCCCGAGCACCTGGGCGCGCTCATCGATTTGCACCACTTTCGGCCGGTGGGGCAGAAACTCCGAGTACGGATAGTCAGTGCCGAGCATCAGGAAGAGATCGCACTCCATCACCGCGTTGTAACTGGCCTTCGTGCCGATCATGCCGATGCCACCGACCCAGCGCGGGTCGTCATAGGGCAGGATGTCCTGCCCCTTGACGGAATGAATGAGTGGCGCTTTGAGGCGATCCGCAAGGGCTTTGAGCTCCGCGGCTGCGCCGCGACAGCCGGCGCCGCACATGATCGCAATGCGCCCGGCCGCGTCGATGCGCTCGCACGCCTCGGCAATCGCCTCCTCGGAGGGCACCATCTCGGGCAGCGGCCTGAGTGTTGCAACGCTGGCGACGCCGGCTTCCGCCTTCGCCTCGAGCACGTCCTGCGGACACGTCAGATGCGCCACACCGCGGCCGGCATACGCGGCACCGACTGCCTGATGGATGAGCTTTGCGGCCTGCACTGCCGTCGAGACGGTCTCGGTGTACAGCGAGACGTCACGAAAGAGCAGATCGGGCTCGGTCGTCTGAATGTAGTCGGTGCCGTGAAACTTGAGTGGCATGTCGCCCGAAAGCGCGAGCACCGGCGCGTGATCCCGGCTCGCTTCATAGAGCCCGGCGACCAGGTGCGTGCTCCCCGGGCCCGTCGTTCCGCAGCACACGCCCAGTCGTCCCGTCAGCTTGGCCTGGCCTGCAGCAGCGAGAGCGGCGCCTTCCTCGTGACGCACGCCAACCCACTCGATCTTGCTGTGCCGCACCGCGTCCGCGAGCGGATTGAGCGAGTCCCCGATCAGTCCGAATATGTGGCTGACGCCGATCCGCTCCAGCGTACCGACCAGCAATTCCGCTACGGTTCCGGCCATACGCGCCTCCGGGCAGACTGTGCTCCCTGCTGCCACGTCAAAGTCAGAGATGAGCCTTCGGTCACCGTGAGCCGATCACGCACCTGCGCCGAAGGGCCGTGGGTCGCACGGGATTTTAACTCGTCCCCCTCATCACGGCTCGATGCTCGAGCCGCGGCTGAGATGCAGGAGTCTAGATATGCGTCGTTGGCCGCTGCTGCATGGCGGGAAAGTCCGGGCCGCGCGGGAGTGGGCAGAGGAAGGACAACATGCCAAGCCTGCGCCTCCACTCGGTTTCGATCCGCTGTCGCTCCGGGTACCTCTCAAGACCCATCTCATGAGTCAGGACCAGGAGCGATCCCAGGCCGACCGATGCGAGCTCGATGATCACCCGCTCGTCCGTTGGCGTGCGCGAGCCGTCATTGAGGCTGAACGCGAGCAGCTGCGGCCGGTCGATCCAGAGATATTCCCCTGCCCATCGGACCTCGGCGCCGTTCTCGCGACGCCCGAATCTGAACTTTCCACCGACGCGTGCGTCGATCTCGGCGCGGAGGACCTCGCCGGCCTCAGCGGCGAAGAGAAACGAGCCTGTGGTCACCGGATCGAGCCAGGCGTCAAAGACGCACTCGGCCGTTGCACAGAACTGACGACTGACCCTCACCGTGACGGCCCGTGTTGCAACGCCTGGCGTCGGCTCGAGATCGCTCATGATGGCGGTGTCCTGAGTGGATCGACTCCGCGGAGCTTAACGGCCATTGAGGACAGGATTTGTCCGCGATCCGCCTATACTTCGCGCCATGCTCAAGACCTCCGCGCGCCTGCTGCGCTTGCTGTCGGTGCTTCAGTCGCGCCGGCACTGGTCGGGCAGTGAGTTGAGCGAGCGAGTTGGGGTCGACGCGCGCACGATCCGGCGCGATATCGACCGCTTGCGCGAGCTGGGCTATGCGGTCGAGGCCTCGCCGGGTCTGGGCGGCGGTTACCAGCTGCAGCCCGGTTCCTCGCTCCCGCCGGTGCTGCTCGATGACGACGAGGCGGTGGCGGTCGCAGTCGCGGTGCGCGCCGCTGCCGGCAGCGTCGGCAGGATGGAGGACACGGCCGTCGGGCTGCTCGCGAAGCTCGATCAGCTGCTTCCCGCCCGCCTGCGCAAGCGGGCGAGCGCCCTGCACTCGGTCACGGTCTCCGTGGCCGGCTCTCGGGCGGTGCCATCGATTGAGGTGCTCACCCGGCTCGCCACGGCGTGCCGCGACCATCTCAAGTTGTGGCTCAACTACCGGGACCGCGCCGGCAATGCCACGACGCGCACCGTCGAACCGCTGCGCCTGGCGCACACGGGGCATCTCTGGTACCTCGTCGCCTGGGACGTGCAGCGCGCGGACTGGCGGACGTTCCGCACCGATCGCATCCAGCGCCTGGTGTCGGCCGGTCCGCATTTCGCGCCGCGCGCGTTCCCGGGGGATATCGCCCAGTTCGTGGCGCGCTCGATGCGGCAGGTGCCCTACCGCTATCGCATGCGGCTCAAGCTGGCGGGCTCCGCGACCGAGCTCGTCAAGCGCATTCCGAGCTGGTGCGGCGTGTTGGAAGCGCTGGACGATGTGAGCTGTACTTTGAGCACCGGCGCAGACTCCATCGAGGTGCTCGCGGCGCAGGTCGTGCTGATCGGGACGGACTTCGAGATCCTCGACTCACGCGAGCTGGTCCCGGAGCTGCGAAAAATCGCAGACCGGCTGCACAGGGCAACGGACTAAGAGGTCCGAGCGCCGTCGCCGGTTCACGTACCGGCGCTTCCCACCGTGTACTTGTGCTCACTGCGGGCGCTCCAGCGGTAAAGATCCTCGTCCCCGCAATGCGGGCACTTGATCGCAGCAAGTTGGTCGTCGGATTCAGCCGCAGGCGGCTTGCCTGCCGCCTGTGTGAGCGCAATGGCAATGACAAGCCCGCAGGACTTGTTCTTGCAGACCCACCCGAGGTAGAGATCGCCTGGGACCATCTGACGCGGCACCCTGATGTCGACGTGGCGCAAGCCCGGTGAGGTCACTGTCTTGCGTACAGGCGTTCCCAGGGTCTTGGATGGACGTTTAATTGCCACTGTTGCCTCTCCGGCATGAGCAGTTTCGAGAGCCTACCGCGACTGCTGGCTGGCGCCAAACGGAGCGCGGCTCAATCCCCGGCATAGCAATGCGCGCGGGCGCTGCTGTGCATTTACGGTCTATGCCCCGCGCTTTCCTGGGGTGCCTGACGACGCAGCCAATTGGTTCAGCTCCTGCTCCTGGTCCGAGCTGTCGAGCTCGAACACATGGTTGTCGAAGTCGAAGAAGTACAGGGATGCACCGGACTCGGACAGGATGAACTCGCAGCCCTGCGACCTCAGCTTGTCCGCGATTGCCGGGATGGTCTCGCGCGCGACGCGAAACGCGATGTGGTCACCCGTTCGCTCACGCTTGACGTCCGCGCCAACCAGGGCAACCCAGGTGACTCCCAGCCGGACGAAAGTCTCATCGTGTCCTTCGGCATCCGTGCGCCTCACGACCGGGGCATCGAACAGGCCTCGCAGGAAGGCTGCGGTTCGGCCCGGATCCCGGACAATCAGTGCGATGTGAGCAATGGGGCCGAGCATGAGTATTCCCCCGCCGTCGCCCTTCAGGGCTCGTAGCCGAGATTCGGCCCGAGCCAGCGCTCGGCCTCCGCCAGCGCGATGCCCTTGCGGCGCGCGTAGTCCTCGACCTGCTCGCGATCGATCTTGCCGAGCGCGAAGTAGCGCGCCTGCGGGTGCGCGATGTACCAGCCGCTCACCGCCGCCGTAGGGTACATGGCATAGGAATCGGTGAGGCGGATGCCGGCGTTGCGCTCGACGTCGAGAAGCGTCCAGAGCTTGGCCTTCTCGGTGTGATCGGGGCAGGCGGGGTAGCCGGGCGCGGGACGGATGCCGCGGTACTCTTCCCGCACCAGCTGCTCGTTGGTGAGCGTCTCCTCGGCGGCGTAGCCCCACAGCTCGCGCCGCACCCGCTCGTGGAAGTGCTCGGCGGCCGCCTCCGCCAGGCGGTCGGCGAGCGCCTTCAGCATGATGGCCGAGTAGTCGTCGTGAGCGCGCTCGAAGCGCGCCACGTGCTCCTCGATGCCGATGCCGGCGGTGACGGCGAACGCGCCGAAGTAGTCGCGCACGCCGCTGTCTTTCGGCGCGAGGAAATCGGCCAGACAGACGTGCGGCTGGCCGTCGGGCTTGCCCTTCTGCTGGCGCAGGAAATTGAGCGTCGTCACGGGTGCATCGCGTGCCTCGCTCGCGTAGATCTCGACGTCGTCGCCGACCGCGTTCGCCGCGAAGAGTCCCAGCACCGCGCGCGCCGTGAGCCAGCCTCCGGCGATCAGCTCCTTGAGCAGCCGCCGGGCGTCGGCATAGAGGTTGCTCGCCGCCTCGCCGACCCTGGGGTCGGTGAGAATGTCGGGAAACTTGCCGGCGAATTCCCAGGCGTTGAAGAACGGCATCCAGTCGATGTAGCCGAGCAGCTCCTGCAGCGGGTAGTCCTCGAAGCGCTGCACACCCGGCACGCGCGGCGCGGTCGGCGCATAGGCTCGCCAGTCGACGGCGACGTGGTTGGCGCGCGCCTGGGCGAGCGACAGCTCCGGGACCTTGATCTTCTTCGCGGCGTGCTGCTCGCGGCGTCGCGCATGCTCCTCCTCGACCCGGGCGAGGAACGCGGCGCGCTGCGCCGGAGCGGCGAGCGTCTGACAGACCCCGACGGCGCGCGAGGCGTCCTTCACGTAGACCACCGCCTGCGAGTACTGCGGGGCGATCTTCACCGAGGTATGCGCGGGCGAGGTGGTGGCGCCGCCGATCAGCAGCGGCACCGCGAAGC
The DNA here is from genome assembly GCA_030040525.1 of Gammaproteobacteria bacterium. Taxonomy (GTDB): domain Bacteria; phylum Pseudomonadota; class Gammaproteobacteria; order Steroidobacterales; family Steroidobacteraceae; genus 13-2-20CM-66-19. The sequence goes on from JASHTN010000215.1 coordinate 6,622, forward strand.
TCTGCCGCTGCATCTCCTTCGCGACGTGCACCATCTCATCGAGCGAGGGCGTGATGAGCCCGGAGAGCCCGACGAAGTCGACCTGCTCGCGACGCGCGGTCTCGAGGATCTTCTCGCACGGCACCATGACGCCGAGGTCGATGACCTCGAAGTTGTTGCATTGCAGGACCACGCCGACGATGTTCTTGCTGATGTCGTGCACGTCCCCCTTGACGGTCGCCATCACCACCCGGCCGTTGGAGCGCTGGCTGCCGGCGTCCTTGCTCTTCTCGATGAACGGCACCAGGTAGGCCACCGCGCGCTTCATGACGCGCGCGCTCTTCACCACCTGCGGCAGGAACATCTTGCCGGAGCCGAACAGGTCGCCGACCACGTTCATGCCGTCCATCAGCGGCCCCTCGATGACCGCGAGCGGCCGCTCGGCCTCGAGCCGCGCCGCCTCGGTGTCCTCGATGATGAAGTCGTCGATGCCCTTCACCAGCGCGTGCTCGAGGCGCTTGGGCGTCGGCAGCTTGCGCCACTCGAGATCCTCGCGGCGCCGCGTGCCGCCCTCGCCCTTGAAGCGCGCCGCGATCTCCAGCAGCCGCTCGGTGGCGTCGGGACGGCGGTTGAGCACCACGTCCTCGCACGCCTCGCGCAGCTCGGGCTCGATCTGCTCGTAGATGGCGAGCTGTCCGGCGTTGACGATCCCCATGTCCATGCCGGCGGCGATCGCGTGATACAGGAACACCGAGTGCATCGCCTCGCGCACCGGGTCGTTGCCGCGGAACGAGAACGACACGTTGCTCACCCCGCCGCTCACCAGCGCGTGCGGCAGCTCGCGCTTGATGCGCCGCGTCGCCTCGATGTAGGCGACCCCGTAGCCGTTGTGCTCCTCGATGCCGGTGGCGATCGCGAAGATGTTGGGATCGAAGATGATGTCCTCGGCCGGGAAGCCGACGCGCTCGGTGAGGATGCGGTAGGCGCGGGCGCAGATCGCCACGCGGCGCTCGAGCGAGTCCGCCTGGCCGCGCTCGTCGAACGCCATGACGACGGCGGCGGCGCCGTAGCGGCGCACCGCCCGGGCGTGCGCCATGAACACCTCCTCGCCCTCCTTGAGGCTGATCGAGTTGACGATCGGCTTGCCCTGCACGCACTTCAGTCCCGCCTCGATCACCGACCACTTCGAGGAGTCGATCATCACCGGCACGCGCGCGATGTCGGGCTCGGAGGCCACCAGGTGCAGGAAGCGCGTCATGGCGCTCTCCGACTCCAGCATGCCCTCGTCCATGTTGACGTCGATCGCCTGCGCGCCGCTCGCCACCTGCTGGCGCGCCACCTCGAGCGCCGCGGCGTAGTCGCCGGCCTCGATCAGCTTGCGGAACTTCGCCGATCCGGTGACGTTGGTGCGCTCGCCGACGTTGACGAACAGGCTGTCGTCGTCGATGTTGAGAGGCTCGAGCCCGGCGAGCCGGCACTTCACCGGCTGCGCCGTGAGCCGGCGCGGCGCGCGCCCCTTGAGTCCCGCGTGCAGCAACCGGATGTGCTCCGGGGTCGTGCCGCAGCAGCCGCCGAGCACGTTCACCAGTCCCGCCTCGGCATACTCGTGCAGGATCGCGGCGGTCTGCTCGGGCAGCTCGTCGTACTCGCCGAAGGCATTCGGCAACCCCGCATTGGGATAGGCACAGACATAGGTGTCGGCGACCCCGGCCAGCTCCTCGACGTAGGGGCGCAGCTGCGCGCCGCCCAGGGCACAGTTCAGCCCGATGAACAGCGGCTGCGCGTGCCGCACGGAGTTCCAGAACGCCTCCGGCGTCTGCCCCGAGAGCACGCGCCCCGAGGCATCCGTGATCGTGCCGGAGACGGCGATCGGCACTGCCATGCCGGTCTCCTCGAAGAGCGACAGCGCCGCATGGATCGCGGCCTTGGCGTTCAGCGTGTCGATCACCGTCTCGATCAGCAGCAGGTCGACCCCGCCCAGCACCAGCGCGCGCGCTGCATCCAGATAGGTGGCATGCAGCTCATCGAAGGTGACGCTGCGATGTCCCGGGTCGTTGACGTCGGGCGACAGCGAGCTCATGCGCGTCGTGGGTCCGAGCGCGCCGGCGACGAACCGCGGCTCACCGCTCGTGCGCGCGAAGGCGTCCGCCACCGTGCGCGCGAGCCGCGCCGCGCGGTAGTTGAGCTCGGGCACCAGGGCCGCGGTGCCGTAATCCGCCTGCGACACCGCGGTCGAATTGAAGGTGTTGGTCTCGATGATGTCGGCGCCGGCCTCGAAGTAGGCGCGGTGGATGGCGCCGACGATCTCCGGGCGCGTCAGCGTCAGAATGTCGTTGTTGCCCTTGAGGTCGCGGCCATGATCGCGGAAGCGCTCGCCGCGGTAGCCGCGCTCATCGAGCCGCTGCTGCTGGATCATGGTGCCCATGGCGCCATCGAGCAGCACGATGCGCTGCCCGAGCAGCTCCCGGAGGCGTTCGAGACGCGTGCGGCGCTCGGTCTCGTCCGCCGGCTCGACGGCGAACGGCGCCGCGGCGGCGCGCCTGGCGGCGCGCTCGCGCAGCTCCGATTCGCGGTCGGCG
>JASHTN010000216.1 GCA_030040525.1 Gammaproteobacteria bacterium
GAGGCCGATGCGATCGCAGCCGCGCGCGAGGCGCCGCCGGTGCTGCCCGCGCGCTCGCCGGCGCGCCTCGCGGCGGCACCGCTGCCGGGTGCCTGAGCCTCAAGTCTGAAGGGACCCGGATGCTGAATCTGCGTAACTGCCGGATCGGCGTGCTCGGGCTGGGCTACGTCGGGCTGCCGCTCGCGGTGGAGTTCGGCAAGCGCTACGAGACGCTCGGCTTCGACGTCAACCCGCGGCGCGTGGCGCAGCTGCGCGCCGGCCGCGACACGACGCTCGAGGTCGCGCGCGCAGAGCTCAAGAGCGCGCGGCACCTCGAGTTCACGACGGAGCTGAAGCGCCTGACGAGCTGCCGGGTGTTCATCGTCACCGTGCCGACGCCGATCGACAGCTACAAGCGCCCGGATCTCGGCCCACTGGAGCGCGCGAGTCACAGTGTCGGCCAGGTGCTGCGCAAGCGTGCCGTGGTGGTCTATGAATCCACCGTCTATCCCGGCTGCACCGAGGAGGTGTGCGTGCCGATCCTCGAGCGGGAATCGGGCCTCAGGTTCAACCGCGACTTCTTCGTCGGCTACAGTCCCGAGCGCATCAACCCGGGCGACAAGGAGCATCGACTCGCGACGATCCGCAAGGTGACCTCGGGCTCGACCCCGGCGGCGGCCGATTTCGTCGACCGGCTGTACGGCTCGATCGTCACCGCCGGAACCCACCGGGCTTCGAGCATTCGCGTGGCGGAAGCCGCCAAGGTGATCGAGAACACGCAGCGCGACGTCAACATCGCGCTCATCAACGAGCTTGCGCTGATCTTCAACCGCCTCGGGATCGACACCGAGGAGGTGCTGGCCGCGGCGGCGAGCAAGTGGAACTTCCTGCCGTTCAAGCCGGGCCTGGTCGGCGGCCACTGCATCGGCGTGGATCCCTATTATCTGACGCACAAGGCGCAGGAGATCGGCTACCACCCGGAGATGATCCTCGCCGGGCGGCGTCTCAACGACAACATGGCGCTGTACGTGGCGGCGCGCATCACACAGCTCATGACGGCGCGCCGCATTCACGTCAAGGGCGCGCGCGTGCTGATGCTCGGCATCACGTTCAAGGAGAACTGCCCGGACATCAGGAACTCCAAGGTGGTCGACGTGGTGCGCGAGCTCGAGAAGCACGGCGCGCAGGTCGACGTCTACGATCCGTGGGCGGACGCGGCGCAGTGCCGCCACGAGTACCGCCTGAAGCTCACGCGCACGCTCAGGCCCGGGAGCTACGACGCGGTGGTGGTGGCGGTGGCGCACCGGCAGTTCCGCGAGCTCGGGCCGCGGCGCGTGCGCCGGCTCGGCCGCCGGCGGCACGTGCTCTACGACATCAAGCACGTATTTCCGGCTGCCGCGGTGGATGCGCGCCTGTGAAAGTCCTGCTCACCGGTGCCGCCGGGTTCATCGGCTTTCACACGGCGCTGCGGCTGCTCGGGCGGGGCTACGAGGTCGTCGGCCTCGACAACCTCAACGAGTACTACGACGTCACCCTCAAGCAGGCGCGGCTCGCGCAGCTCACCCCACACGGCAATTTCCGCTTCGTCAAGCTCGATCTCGCGGACGCGGGGGCGGTGCTCGAGCTGTTCGCGCGCGAGCGCTTCGCCCGCGTGATTCACCTGGCCGCGCAGGCCGGCGTGCGCCACTCGCTCAAGGACCCGGGCGCGTACGTGCAGAGCAACGTCAGCGGCACGCTCAGTGTGCTCGAAGGCTGCCGCCACCACGGCGTCGGGCACCTGGTCTACGCCTCGACCAGCTCGGTGTACGGCGCCAACACCGATATGCCGTTCTCCGTGCACCGCGGCGCGGATCATCCGCTGTCGCTGTACGCCGCCAGCAAGCGCGCCAACGAGCTCATGGCCCACAGCTATTCGGCGCTGTTCGGCCTGCCGACCACGGGGCTGCGGTTCTTCACCGTGTACGGGCCGTGGGGACGTCCCGACATGGCGCTGTTCCTGTTCACGCGCAATATTCTCGAGGGCAAGCCGATCGACGTGTTCAACAACGGGCGCCACCAGCGCGATTTCACCTACGTGGACGACATCGCCGAGGGGGTGGTGCGCGTCGCCGAGCGCCCCGCCCGGCCCGATCCCAACTGGAACAGCGGCGCGCCCGACCCCGCCACGAGCCCGGCGCCCTGGCGGCTCTACAACATCGGCAACCAGCGCCCGGTGGAGCTGATGCGCTACATCGAGCTCATCGAGGAGTGCCTCGGGCGCAAGGCGCTCAAGAACTTCCTGCCGCTGCAGCCCGGGGACGTCCCCGAGACCTGTGCCGACATCGCCGATCTCGCCGCCGACGTCGGCTACCGGCCGGAGACGCCGGTCGAGGTCGGGGTGCGCAGCTTCGTCGACTGGTTCTGCGACTACTACGGCTACCGGCGCTGAGCGGTGCGATGACGCAAAGCCAGGCCGCCTCCGCCGCTCCCGCCATGCGGGTGCCGCTGCTCGATCTGAAGCTGCAATACCGGCCGCTCGCCGCCGAGATCCAGGTGGCCATCGAGCAGGTGTGCGCGAGCCAGGCGTTCATCCTCGGTCCCGCCGTCAAGGAGCTCGAAACCGCTGTGGCAGCCTACAGCCAGTGCCGCTTCGGCATCGGCGTCTCCTCCGGCACGGACGCGCTGCTGCTCGCCCTCATGGCGCTCGAGATCGGCGCGGGCGATGCGGTGATCACCAGCCCGTTCACGTTCTTCGCGACCGCCGGGACGATCGCGCGCAGCGGGGCGCGGCCGCTGTTCTGTGACATCGACCCGGCGACCTTCAACCTGGCGCCGGCCGCGCTCGAGCGCGTGATCGCCGCGCAGTGCGAGCGCCGCGGCGCGGCGCTCGTGCATCGCGCGAGCGGCACGCACGTCAAGGCCGTGATGCCCGTGCACCTCTACGGTCAGATGGCGGACATGGTGCCGCTCCTGGCGTGCGCGCAGGCCGCCGGGCTCAAGGTGATCGAGGATGCAGCCCAGGCGATCGGCGCAGCGGACTCTGCCGGCAGGCGCGCCGGCAGTGTGGGCGATGTCGGCTGTCTGTCGTTCTTCCCGACCAAGAATCTCGGCGCCTTCGGCGATGCCGGCATGTGCGTCACCGGCGATGCGGCGCTCGCCGAGCGGCTCGAGATCCTCCGGGTCCACGGCGGCAAGCCGAAGTACTACCACGCGCTCATCGGTGGCAACTTCCGCCTCGATGAGCTGCAGGCGGCGGTGCTCAACATCAAGCTCAGGTTCCTCGACGGCTGGAGCGCGGGCCGCCAGCGCAACGCCGCCTTCTACGACACCGCGTTTGCCGGCGCGCGGCTTGGTGACGCTGTACGGTCGCCCCCGGCCGCGCCGCGCGGTGCGCGCCACATCTACAACCAGTACGTGATCCGCTGCGGCGGGCGCGATGCGCTGCGGGCGCATCTGGCAGCCGCAGGCGTCGGCACCGAGATCTACTACCCGGTGCCACTGCATCTGCAGCAGTGCTTCGCCTATCTCGGACACCGGGCGGGCGAGTTTCCGGAGGCCGAGCGGGCCGCCGCCGAGACGCTCGCCCTGCCGATCTACCCGGAGCTCACGGAACCGCAGCTGCGCTACGTGGTCGATACCATCGCCGCGCACTATCGCGGCTGAAGCGCCCGCCGAGCGTGGGTCCGGCCATCGAGCGCGCGCGCGGAGAGGCTGATGAACGTAACGACATCCCCCGGGCCTGCCAGCGGCGTCTGGGGCAAACTGCAGACACAGGCCGCGCGGCTCGCCGCGCTGCCGGTGCGCGAGCTGTTCGAGCGCGATCCGCGGCGCTTCGCGCGCTTGTCACGCACGGCAGAGGGACTGCTCATGGACTTCTCGCGCCAGCGCCTCGACGCGAGCGCGCTGGCGGAGCTGCTGCAGCTGGCCGAGGCGGTCGGGCTGCGCGAGCGCATCGACGCCATGTGGCGCGGCGAGCACATCAACCCGACCGAGGATCGCGCCGTGCTGCACATCGCGCTGCGCCAGCCGCCGGGCGCCGCGCTCGGCGGCGCCGCCGTGGAAAAGCTCGTCATGGACGAGCGCGCGCACATGCTGGACTTCGCTGCCGGCGTGCGCGGCGGCACGATCCGCGGCAGCGCCGGCGCGCCGTTCACACTGGTGGTGAATATCGGTATCGGCGGCTCCGACCTGGGGCCCGCGATGGGGGTGCAGGCGCTGCGCGCCTACACCGCGGGAGCGCCGCGCTGCGAGTTCGTATCCAACATCGACGGTGTGCACCTCGCGGAAGTGCTCGAGGCGGCGGATCCGCGTACCACGCTCTTTATCGTCTGCTCCAAGACCTTCACCACGCTCGAGACGCAGACCAACGCACGCAGCGCCCGCGCCTGGCTGAGCGCGCGGCTGGGCGCGGCGGCGGTGCCGGCGCACTTCGCGGCCGTGTCGGTCAACACCCGCGCCATGGACGAGTTTGGCGTGCATCCGCAGTACCGCTTCCAGATGTGGGACTGGGTCGGCGGGCGCTACTCGGTATGGTCCTCGATCGGAGTGACGCTCGCCATCGCCGTGGGGCGGGACAACTTCCTCGAGTTCCTCGCGGGCGGGCACGCGATCGACGCGCATTTCCGCAGCGCACCGTGGCAGCAGAATCTGCCGGTGCTCATGGGCCTCACTGCAGTCTGGAACAACAACTTCCTCAACCTGCCGACTCTCGCCGTGCTGCCCTACGACGACTCGCTGCGGCGTTTCCCGGCATACCTGCAGCAGCTCACGATGGAGAGCAACGGCAAGTCCGTGCTGCTGGACGGGCGGCCGGCCGAGTGCCAGACGGCCACGGTCGTCTGGGGCGAGCCGGCCAACAACGCGCAGCACTCCTTCTTTCAGCTGCTGCACCAGGGCACGCCGCGCGCCGCCCTCGACTTCCTGCTGCCCGCGCGCTCCTCCTGCGGCAACCAGCCGCAGCAGAATCTGGCCATCGCGAGCTGCCTCGCGCAGGCCGAGGCGCTCATGGCGGGTCAATCCGCCGGCACCGTGCGCGCCGAGCTCGAGCGCCAGCAGCTGCCGCCGGCGCGCGTCGCGGCGCTCGTGCCGCACAAGGTCGATCCCGGCAGCCGCCCGAGCACGATCGTGCTGTTCCGGCAGCTCGATCCCGCGACGCTCGGCAAGCTCGTCGCGCTCTACGAGCACAGCGTCTTCACGCAGAGCGTCGTGTGGGGCATCGATGCCTTCGACCAGTGGGGCGTCGAGCTCGGCAAGAAGCTCACCGAGCAGCTGGCGCCGGCGGTCGAGGATCCGGCGGCCGGCCACGCGGCGCCGGCAGCCGTACTCGAGCTGCTCGCGACCGTAGCGCAATGGCGCGGCTAGGCTGCACCGGCCCCTGCTCCCGGCTTGCGGGCGCGGCTCGCGCATGCGCCCGGAGCTGTGCAGCACGCCGCTCGGGCGCTCACTGGGCCGCTACACGAAGCCGTACGCTTCAGTAAAATACCGGGCTCGCCCGTGGGGGTGGTCGAGCGCTCGCCTCGAGTGCGCATGTTTTTCGGTATCAGTAGCCAAGAATATAAGGGTTTGTAATGCCTCTGCTGCAACGCCTCTCGGGGCCGCTCATCCTGCTTGCTCTGTCAGCCGCCGTGCCGTTGTGCATCGAATCGGCATTCGGCCAGGCGACCCAGAATCCGCTCGATCAGGGCCTGCAGATTCTGCAGGGTCTCTCGCCCGATCAGCTCGGCTCGCTCACCCAGGGTCTGGGGCGCGGCGGTCTGGGCGCGCAGGGCACACAGGGCATGCTGGGCCAACAGCCGCTGACTGAGGAGCAGCAGAGCCTGATGCTCAAGCAGCAGCGCCAGCAGCTCGGGGATCAGCAGAAGCAGCGCGAGGAGCTGGAGCGTCTCAGCCCGTTCCTGCAGCCCGACGACTGGGTGGTCGTCACCATCGATTACAATCCGTTGCCCGCGGGTAACCCGTCGCCCACGCCGCAGCCGCCGAATCCGCTCGCCCCCGGGGCAACCACCGGACTCAACCCGCAGCAGCAGAACATCCTCGGCAACCTGTCGCCGGGACTTTCGGCGAGTCAGAGCAGTCTCAACCAGATGGCCGGGACGACCGGTACCGGACTTGGCTCCGGTGTGAGCGGCAGCAATCCGACAGCCAGCGGGCTGGCCGCCGCGACCGCCGCCGCGACGGCACCGCCGCCGGCTCAGGGCGTGACCGCGGGCGGCTATGCGCAGCTGCCGCTCGATTGCACCGGGCAGCCGAACTGCGACACGACGCAGGAGTTCCGGCCCGAGCTGAGCGACGAACAGAAGAAGAAGCGCGAAGACCTCATCAACCTGATTCGCTCGAAGAATCCCTATCAGCTTACGCATGACGGCCTGCTGAATCTGCCGGGCTTCGCGCCGATTCCGCTCGCCGGCCTGAGCGAGCAGCTCGCCACGCTGCGCCTGGGCGTCGAGCCCGCGCTGCGCGATCTTTTCATTCGTGTCACCAAGCTGCCGCTCGTCAAGACCGGACAAATCGCTCTCAAGCCCTTCGGCTACGACCTGTTCGACCAGTCGATCTCGACGTTCGCGCCGGCGACCAACGTGCCGGTGCCGGTCGGTTACGTAGTCGGTCCGGGCGATCTTCTCGAGGTGCAGCTGTTCGGCAACAAGAATGCGGACTTCGAGCTGGTGGTCGGCCGCGACGGCCGCGTCAACTTTCCGCAGCTCGGGCCGATCGGCGTCGCGGGGCAGACCTTCCCGAACGTGAAGGCGCTGCTGGAGGCGCGCGTCGAACGGCAGATGATCGGCGTGCACGCCAGCGTCACGATGGGAGAGACGCGCACCATCCGCGTGTTCGTGCTGGGCTACGCCAAGACCCCGGGCTCCTACACCATCAGCGGGCTCGGCACGATCACCTCGGCGCTGTTCGCCGCCGGTGGGGTGCAAACCTCGGGCTCGCTGCGCGACATCGAGCTCAAGCGTCACGGCGAGCTGGTTCGTCGCCTGGATCTCTACGACATGCTGATTCGCGGCGACACCACCGACGACGCGAGGCTGCAGCCGGACGACGTGGTGCTCATTCCGGCGGTCGGACCGACGGTCTCGGTCGAGGGCGAGGTGCACCGCCCGGCAATCTACGAGATCAAGAACGAGAGCACGTTGGCCGACGTGGTGCGGCTCGCGGGCGGGCTCACGCCCCAGGCCGACACCGCCAAGGTGGCTCTCACACGCATCGACCCCGATCTGCGCCGGGTGGTGCTGCAGGTGGATCTGAGCGCCGGCCAGGGGCAGTCCGAGGCGGTGCGCAATGGCGACATGCTGCAGGTGGCGCGCCTGCGTCCGACGATCGATGCCGGCGTTCTGGTGCAGGGCTACCTGTACACGCCCGGCGCGTACGCCTGGCATCCAGGCATGCGGCTCACGGACGTGCTGCGTTCGGTGGACGATCTGAAACCGAACGCCGACCTGCATTACATCCTGATCAGGCGCGAGTTGCCACCGGATCGCCGCATCGCCGTGCTGTCGGCGGATCTGGAGCAGGCGCTGAGTGCGCCCGGCTCGGCGGCGGACGTGCCGCTGATGGCGCGCGATCGCATCACTGTATTTGATCTGCAGTCGAGCCGCGACCGGGTGATCCAGCCGCTGCTCGAGGATCTGAAGCTGCAGTCCAACATCGGCCTGCCCGACGACGTGGTGCGCATCGAGGGCAGTACCAACGTGCCCGGCGAGTATCCATACCAGGCCGGCATGACCGTGCGCGACCTGATCCGCGCCGGCGGCGGGCTGAGCGATTCGGCATACGGCGGTACGGCGGAGCTGACGCGCTACAAAGTCGTCAACGGCGAGTCGCGCCGCACCGAGCTCATCGACGTCGACCTCGCGGCGGTGCTGCGCGGCGATCCGGCCGCCAACCTGACACTCGAGCCCTTCGACAGCTTGAGCGTCAAGCAGGTTCAGGCCTGGATGGACCTGGAATCGATCACCTTGCGCGGCGAGGTGAAGTTCCCCGGCAACTATTCCATCAAGCCGGGCGAGACGCTCAGGTCCGTGTTGGAGCGCGCCGGCGGCCTGACTCAGTACGCGTTCCCCAGGGGCGCCGTGTTCACCCGCAAGGAGCTCAAGCAGCGCGAACAGAAGGAGCTGGACATGCTGGCGTCGCGCATGCAGAACGACATCGCTTTCGTTGCGCTGGAGGGCAGCGTTGCGAATCAGAACGCGGCCGCCGGGGCGCTCAGCGTCGGGCAATCACTGCTCGCGCAGTTGCGCCAGGCGAAGGCTGTGGGGCGCCTCGTGATCGACCTGCCGCACATCATGCGCTCACCGGTCGGCTCACCGTACGACGTCGTGGTGCGCGATGGCGATCAGCTCATCGTGCCGAAGTTCGAGCAGGAAGTGACGGTAATCGGGGAAGTGCAGTCGGCGACCTCGCACCTGTATCGGCCGGGGCTGACCCGCAGCGACTACATCGCCATGAGCGGCGGCGAGACGGTGCGCGCCGACAACAGCCGCGTGTACGTGGTGCGCGCCGACGGCAGCGTCGCCTCGACCGGCGGCGGCTGGTTCCGCAACTCGGCGAATGTCCGGATCGAGCCCGGTGACACGGTGGTGGTACCGCTGAACGCCGAGCACATGCCACCGCTGCCGCTGTGGCAGGCCGTATCGCAGATCCTCTATAACGTGGCGATCGCGGTGCTGGCGGTACACGAGTTCTGACTAGCACGCCGGGCGCTTCCGGCGCCTGCCGGCAGAGCGGCTCATTTGACCTGCGCTGGCGGCACGACTAGAGTAACCCATGCGTTCAGTGCGTGAACGCGTGACCTCCCGGGGCACGGGACGCGCGGTTTGCCTCGGCCTCCGTGGCGGGGGAGCCGGCGCTCGCCGGGCGGCGTCGCAGCTATCCACCGGGGTCAGGCGGTGTAGTCCCATGAACGATATCAAGTCGCAACCCAGCGCCCGCCATCTCATCAGCGGGCCTCCCGCCGGATATTTTCTGGTCATCCCTCAGGGGCAGGAGCAGGAGGCGGTATCGCTCGCGACCGTCCTGACGGCCGTGCTGCAGCGCTGGCGCCTCATTGGCGCCGCAGTGGTGATCTGCGCGCTTTTGGCGCTGGTCGTGTCGCTTTTCATGCCCAAGATCTATCGCGGCAAGATCGTGGTCGCGCCGGTGTTGGAGAGCGACCAGGTGGGCGCGAGCGGGGTCGGCGGTGCCCTCAGCAACGAGCTCGGCGGGATCGCGTCAATGGCGGGCATCGATCTCGGCGGCGACGCCCGCAAGCAGGAGTTCCTGGCAACACTCAGATCGATGGGACTGGCGCGGGATTTCGTCGTTGCCGAGAACCTCACGCCGCTGTTGTACCCGGATCTGTGGGACGCCAAGGCCGGCACCTGGCGGCCCGGGGTGAAGATTCCCACGCTTGGCGCCGCGGCGCGCAAGTTCGCCGATCACCATCGGGCCATCACCGATGATCGCAAGACCGGCATGGTCACGGTGACCGTCGACTGGACTTCGCCGGAGATCGCCGCGCGTCTTGCCAACGACACTATCTCGATGGTCAACGACCGACTGCGCGGCGAGGTCGTGCGCCAATCCGATTCCGCCATCCAGTATCTGTATAGGGAGCTGGCGAAGACCAGCATGGTCGGCGTTCAGCAGGGCATCAATGAGCTGATCGAGCAGCAAATCGACAAAGCCATGATGGCCAGCGTCCAGAAGGAATACGCGTACAAGATCATCGACCCGGCGGTGGTGCCGGATGTCAAATACAGTCCGCAGCGGATACTGATCACGTCCATCGGCGGGATCGCCGGGCTGATCTTCTCGCTGGCGTACGTGCTGCTGCGCCGCCCTCCCAGCGCGGCCCGGCAGTGAACGGGATGCACCGATGGTGGTCTCCGACGAAGTACGCTACCGGATCCTGAAACTGCTCGAGACCAACCCGGCACTCAGTCAGCGCGAAGTCGCGCGCGAGCTGGGTATGAGCCTGGGACGGGCGAATTACTGTCTGCGGGCCCTGATCGACAAGGGTTGGGTGAAGGTCGCGAACTTCAGGAATAGCCGCAACAAGCTCGCTTATATGTATCTCTTGACTCCGCGCGGCGTCGAGAGAAAAACGGAGGTGACGGTGCGCTTCCTCCGGAGAAAGACGCGGGAATACGAGGAGCTGCGGGCCGAGATCGAACGGATCCGCGCGGACGCAAGACGCCTGCAGGAACGCTAACGTCCGGGAGAGCCGGCCGAATGCTCGACGATAAATCCGTATTGATCACCGGGGGCACCGGCTCGTTCGGCAGACAGTGCGTGCGGACGATCCTGGAGCGCTTCCGGCCGCGACGGCTGATAGTCCTTTCGCGCGACGAGCTCAAGCAGTACGAGATGGCGCAGGAGTTCCCGCACGACTGCATGCGGTTCTTCCTGGGAGACGTGCGCGACCGGGAACGTCTCATGCAGGCGCTGCGCGGCGTGGACTTCGTGATCCACGCGGCGGCGCTCAAGCAGGTCCCGGCGGCCGAATACAATCCCACCGAGTGCATCAAGACAAACATTCACGGCGCCGAGAACGTCGTGCATGCCGCGCTCGCCAATGAGGTGGAGCGTGTCGTGGCTCTGTCGACCGACAAGGCGGCAAATCCCATCAACCTCTATGGCGCCACCAAGCTGTGCTCCGACAAGCTCTTCATTGCCGCGAACAACTTCGCCGGCGGTCACCGCACGCGCTTTACGGTTGTGCGTTACGGCAACGTGGTCGGGTCGCGCGGCTCGGTGGTGCCGTTGTTCAAGAAGCGCATCGCGCAGGGCTGCGATCACCTGCCGATCACCGACCGGCGCATGACGCGCTTCTGGATCACGCTGCAGCAGGGCGTCGATTTCGTGCTGCAGGGCATGCGGCGCATGCATGGCGGCGAGATATTCGTCCCGAAAATTCCGTCCGTGAAGGTAGTCGACGTGGCGACCGCCATGGCACCGCACCTGCCGCAGAAGGTGATCGGAATCCGGCCGGGAGAGAAGCTGCATGAAACGATGTGCCCCGCGGACGACGCGCATCTGACGCTCGAGTTCGCGGACCACTTCGTGATCCAACCCACCATCCAGTTCGCCGGCTTTGCGGACTTCGCGGTGAACGCGCTGGGCGAGAAGGGCAAGCCCGTGGAGCCGGATTTCGAATATCAGTCCGGGCGCAACCCGCATTTTCTGTCGTGCGAGGAAATCTCGGCGCTCAACCATCTCGCGGGGCTGTGATGATTCCGTACGCACGGCAGCAGGTCGACCAGGCGGACATCGAGGCCGTGGTGGCGGTGCTGCGGGCGGACTTCCTGACCCAGGGACCGGTCGTACCGCGCTTCGAGCAGGCTGTGGCGGCGCGCGCCCGGGCAGCGCACGCCGTGGCCTTCAACAGCGCGACATCAGCGCTGCATGCGGCGTGCCTGGCGCTGAACCTGCGTCCCGGCGATCGCCTCTGGACCGTCCCCAACACCTTCGTGGCATCGGCCAACTGCGCGCGCCACTGCGGCGCGCTCGTCGACTTCGTCGACATCGATCCCGCCACCTGGAACATGAGTGTCACGGAGCTGCAGGCGAAGCTGCTGCGCGCGCAGCGCGACGGCACGCTGCCGAAGGTGGTCGTGCCGGTGCATTTCGGGGGGCAGCCGACCGAGCAGGAGCAGATTCACGCGCTGTCGTGCGAGTACGGGTTTCGCCTCATCGAGGATGCCTCGCATGCGCTCGGCGCCGCGCGCCACGGCGAGCCGGTCGGCAGCTGCCGCTGGTCGGATGTCACCGTACTCAGCTTTCACCCGGTGAAGATCATCACTACGGGGGAGGGCGGAATGGCGCTGACCAACGACGCCGAGCTGGCGGCAGCGATGGCGATGCTGCGCAGCCACGGCGTCACACGCGACCCGCGCAGGTTCGAGCGCGCGCCGCTCCCGCAGGGCGACGGCGCGCCGCCGGACCCCTGGTATTACGAGCAGCAGTTGCTGGGATTCAACTTCCGCCTCACCGACATTCACGCCGCGCTCGGCCTGAGCCAGCTCGAGCGGCTGGAGGAGTTCGTCAGCCGCCGAAACGCGCTCGCGAGCCGTTACCAGAAAATGCTGCAGGGCTTGCCGCTGCGCCTGCCAACCGTGCAGCCGGCCAACCGCTCGGCGTTTCACCTGTACGTCGTGCGCCTGAACGGCGCCGACGGCGACGTACGCCGGCGGGTGTGCACTGCGCTGCGGCGGCGGGGCATCGGCGCCAACGTTCACTATCTCCCGGTGCATCTGCAGCCGTACTACCGGGGGCTGGGGTTCCGCGAAGGTCAGTTCCCGGAAGCCGAGGCTCACGGTGAGAGCGCGATCACGCTGCCACTTTATCCGGGGCTCGAGGAGGCGCAGCAGGACGAGGTCGCGGCGGCGCTGCGCCAGGAGCTCACCCATTCATAGCCGGCGACTGGCACTCGGCACCGCCCAGTTCGGCATGCGTTACGGCGTGGCGAACCGCGTCGGACAGGTGCGGGGAAGCGAAGCACGGCGCATCCTCGAGCGCGCCCGCACGGTGGGCATGGATACACTCGACACCGCGGCCGCGTATGGCACGAGCGAATCGCTCCTCGGGACCCTCGGTGTCGCGGATTGGATCGTGGTCACCAAGCTTCCCCCCGTGCCTGCGGGGTGCCAGGACGTGCCCGGCTGGATGCGCTCGGCGGCTGAAGGCAGTCTCGGGCGTCTGGGTGTGGCGCGCCTCGGGGGGCTGCTGCTGCACGCGCCGCTGCAGCTCCTCGGACCAGGCGGCGCGGCGATTTACGCAGCTCTCGAGCGGCTACGCGCCGCGGGCCTCACCCAACGGATCGGCATCTCGGTCTATGCCCCCGAGGAGCTCGAGGCGCTCGGCGCACGCTTTCATTTCGATATCGTCCAGGCACCGCTCAACATTCTCGACCGGCGGCTGGCTGCCAGCGGCTGGCTCGACCGGCTGCATGCCGCCGGAGTCGAGGTGCACGTCCGCTCGCTGTTCCTGCAGGGGCTGCTCCTCATGCCGGCCGGCGAGCGCCCCGACGAGTTCTCGCGCTGGCAGCCGCTCTGGGATCTGTGGCACGGCTGGCTCGCGGCCAGCGGTCTGACGGCGATCCAGGCCTGTGTGGCCTTTGCGGCGGCCCAGTCGCACGTCGATCGGGCGGTCGTGGGAGTCGACAGTCTGCGGCAACTCGAGGAGATTCTGGCGGCGCTGTCCCGGGATCGCATCGAGCTTCCGCCGGAGCTCGCAAGCGATGAGCCGGAGCTGGTCGACCCCTCGCGTTGGCGCCTGCGGGGCGCGGCATGACTCGCCTGCGGCTCGGCATCGTCGGCATGAGCGATGGCAACGGCCATCCATACTCGTGGTCCGCGATCATCAACGGCTACGACGCGGCGGCGATGGCCGCTTGTCCCTTCCCGGCGATCCCCGCCTACCTCGCCGAGCGCGCTTTCCCGCGGGATCAGCTGACCGATGCAGAAGTTACGCATATCTGGACGCAGTCGCCGGCAGTCTCGGCGGACATTGCGCGCGCTGCGAGGATTCCCCACGTCGTTACAGAGCTATCAGGAATGGTGGGCGAGATCGACGCGCTGCTGCTGGCGCGCGATGACGCGAAGCACCGTGAGCTCGGCGCGCCGTTTCTACGCGCCGGGCAGCACGTCTACCTCGACAAGCCGCCGGCGTTGAGCGTCGCGGAGCTCGATGAGCTGTACGCGCTCGCGGTCCGACCGGAGCAGATCTTTTCCTGCTCGGCACTGAGGTTCGCCGCGGAGCTGCGGCTCACGGCAGTGGAGGCGGCCCGGCTCGGAGCGTTGCGCCGCATCGTCGGGGTGACGCCGCAGTCGTGGGCGCGCTACGCCGCACACATACTCGACCCGGTGATCAGCCTTCTCGAGCCCGGTGAGGTGGCGGATCACGAGGTGGTTACCGCTGGTGCCTCGGTCACGCTGCGGGTGCGGTGGGCATCGGGGCTGCTCGGGGAGTTCGAGGCGACCGGCGCGCCGGAGGGAGACATCGCGCTGCTCTACGTCGGGGAGCGCGCCTCCGTCAGAAAGGTATTCGTCGATTCGTTCAGCGCGTTTCGCAGTGCTTTGCAGCAGTTTCTCGCCGGTGTACGCGCCGACCGGAGCCCGATCGGCTATGTGCATCTACGCGAGCTGGTGAGTCTGCTGGAGCTTGGAGCCCGGACGCCGGCAGCCCGCACCGGCCGTGCAGTACACTCGAGATGAGACGCGGACAGGAGGACATCATGCCGACCGGCCCGATCAATACATTCACGCGCAGCCTGGAGCTCAACGAGAAGCTGCACGCGATGATTCCCGGGGGCAGTCACACCTACAGCAAGGGTGAGGATCAATTCCCCTACCTGGGACCGCGAGTCATGCAACGCGCTGCGGGCGCCTATTGCTGGGACGTCGATGGCAACCGCTACATCGACTGGGCAATGGGCAACCGGGTCATCATCCTCGGTCACGCCAACGAGGTGGTCAACAACGCCGTCATCCAGCATATCAATGCGGGATGCAACTTCACCCGCCCGGGTCTCATCGAGATCGAGACGGCGCAGACGCTGCTCGAGCTGCTGCCGCATTTCGAAATGGTGAAGTTCGGCAAGAACGGCTCCGACGTGACTACCGCGGCGGTGCGCCTGGCGCGCGCGGCGACCGGACGCAAGTACATCGTGCAGTGCATGGATCACCCGTTCTTCAGCACCCACGACTGGTTCATCGGCTCCACCGTGATGAACTCCGGGGTGCCGGAGGACGTCACCCGGCTCACGCTCGGTTTCCGCTACAACAACCTCGACAGCCTCAGAGCGCTGGTCGATCGCTACCCCGGGCAGATCGCCGGTGTGATCCTCGAGCCGGTCAAGAATGACGAGCCGGTCGACGGCTTTCTCAAGAAGCTGCGCGAATTCACCGCGCAGCACGGCATCGTGCTGATCTTCGACGAGATGATCAGCGGGCTGCGCTTCGATCTGCGCGGGGCGCACCATCGCTGGGGCGTGTACCCGGACCTGGCGCTGTTCGGCAAGTCGATTGCTAACGGCTTCTCGTTCTCGCTGCTCGCCGGGCCTCGGGACCTGATGGAGCTCGGCGGACTGCGCCACGACAAGCGCCGGGTGTTTCTGCTGTCGCAGACACACAGCTCCGAGACTACCGGGCTCGCAGCCTGCCAGGCGACGCTGAGCGAGTATCAGCGCCTCGACACCAACGCTCACATCTGGAAGACCGGCGAGCAGCTGATGCAGGGCTTCCGCGCGCTGGCGGCCGCCGAGTCGGTGCGCGATCACGCCCGCATGATCGGCTTCGCCTGCAACCCGCAGATCCTGTGCACGCGTGCCAACGGCGAATATTCGCCGGAGCTGACCGCCATCCTGCATCAGGAGGTCATCTCGCACGGCGTGCTGATTCCCTGGATCAGCATCTCGCAATCGCACGGCCGGGCCGAGGTCGATGCCACGCTGAACGCGCTGCAGCACGGCATGCGCGCGGTACGCCGCGCGCTGGAGCTGGAGAAGGTGAGCGATGCACTGGTCGGCGAGGCGCCGAAGCCGGTCTTCAGGACATTCAACCGCTGTAAACAGGTGCGCTGCGGCCTGCTATACCCGGACGCGCAGCCCATGGACTGCTGCACGACCGCGAGCGGGGTGGAGCCGAGATGAGGATCGGCGCGCTCATACCGATCCGGCTGGCGTCGGAGCGGTTGCCCGGCAAGCAGCTGCTCACAATTGCCGGGCGCCCGGCGGTGCATCATCTGCTGGACCGGATGTTCGCGTCCCGTTATCTCACCCCCGAGCGCGTCGTGGTGTGCACCACGGAGGAGCGCAGCGATGACGCGCTCGTCCCTGTAGTGGAGTCGTACGGTGCGCGTGTGTTTCGCGGCAGCCGCGACGACATCATCGACCGCTTCCACCGCGCGACCGAGCGGTACGGCTTCGACGCCGTGCTGCAGGCCGACGGCGACGATCCGTTCACCGATACCGGCTACATGGATTTCTGCATGGATCAGCTGCTCGCGGACGAGCAGCTGGACCTGTGCCGCTGCGAGGGTTTGCCGCTCGGACTGAACTCCAAGGCGATCCGGGCGCGGGCGATCCGCCGGGTGCGCGAGCATCGCATCACCGAGAAGAACGACCACGGCTTCATCCTGCTGTTCACGGAGACCGGCCTGTGTAAGACGGCGACCCTCTCGCCCGTGGCGCCGGCTCATCGGCACGCCACCGCCCGCATAACGCTCGACTATGCCGATGACCTCGCGTTCTTCAACGAGCTGCACGCCGCAGCCTCACGGCTCAGTCCGCGGTTCACCGTGGCGGAGATCGTGGCGGCGTTGCGGGCGAATCCGGCGCTGCTGGACATCAATGCGCATCTCAACGAGGCCTATCAGCAGCGCAGCGAGGCGCTGCTCGACCTCAAGTACCGGCGCGCCGGCCGGGTGCATACCCTCGGGGTGGACGACGGACGGCGCTTCATCGACTTGCGCACGACGATCGTGCGCGGCAAAGCCAAGGCAGTGGCGCGGCGCGCTGCCGCCAGCGGGCGGCGGCGCAAGCGCTCGCGGAAATGACATGCGCTGCGTGTTTCGGGCGGATGCCTCCGTGAGACTGGGCAACGGACACGTGCGGCGCTGCCTGAGCCTCGCGAGGCAGCTGCAGGCGCGCGATGCCGCGGTGCTGTTCGTGTGCACCGATGCGCCGGGCAACATGATCGAGCAGATCGCCGCCTGCGGGGCCGCCGTGGCGCGCCTGCCCGCGGGCGAGGAGCGGTGCGCTGCGACGTCGGCCGATGATTGCGACTGGCGGCTCGATGCCCAGCACACCCGCGACGCGATGGCGTCCGCCGGCTTTGCGCCGCACTGGCTGGTGGTCGACCACTACCGGCTCGATGCGCGCTGGGAGCGGACGCTGCGCGGGGAGGCGCGCCACATCATGGCGATCGATGACCTCGCCGACCGACCGCACGATTGCGACCTGCTGCTCGATCAGAACCTCGCCAATCCGCGCCACGCGCGCTACGCGCAGCTTTTGCCCGCCGCCGCCAGGCGGCTCTTCGGGCCGCAGTACGCGCTCCTTGGGCCCGAGTTCGCGCAGCAGCGGGACGCGGCGCTGGCGCGGCGTCGCGGGCAGCTCGGCTGCGTGCTGATCTCGATGGGCGCGACGGATCCGCGCAATGACACTGCCACGGCTCTCGCCGGGCTCGCCCTGTCGCGGTACGCGGGCGTCGCGGTGGACGTCGTCGTCGGGGCGGCCAACCCGCATCGTGCGGCGCTCGCAGCACACTGCGCCGCCGTCCCCGGGTGCCGGCTGCACGTGCAGACCACACGCATGGCGGAGCTGATGGCGCGGGCGGACCTCGCCATTACGGCAGCGGGCAGCACCACCTGGGAGCGCTGCGCGCTCGGCCTGCCGGCCATCACGGTGGTGCAGTCCGATGACCAGTCGGCGGTCGCGGCAGCGGTGGCCGAGGCTGGCGCGCATGTGCTGCTCGGCGCGGCGGCGAGCGTAACAGCCGCAGACTATGCCTCCGCACTGGACGGCATGAGCGCGGGGCTGCTGTTGCGGATGAGCGCGGCCGCCGCGGCCCTGTGCGATGGGCTTGGAGCAGAGCGGACCGCGGCGCTGCTCAGCGGCTGGAGCGAAGGCTAGGACAATGGGCACCGTGAGCATCGGCGCACGCGCCGTCGGCACGGGACAGGCGCCGTTCGTGGTGGCGGAAGTGGGCATCAACCACAACGGCGAGCTCGCGCGCGCGCTCGAGATGATTCACGTGGCGGCCGAGGTCGGCTGCGATGCGGTGAAATTCCAGACCTTCCGTGCTGCGGAATTCGTCAACGACCGGACGCAGCTGTTCACCTACCGCTCGCAGGGCCGGGAGGTCACCGAGTCCATGCTGGAGATGTTCGAGCGCTACGAGCTCCCGGCCAGCGCCTGGCAGGCCATCCGTGCGGAGTGCGACGTTGCCGGCATCACGTTCTTCTCGACGCCGCAGAATCCCTCCGATCTCAAGCTGCTGCTCGAGCTCGGCGTGCCGTGCGTCAAGGTCGGCTCCGACGATTTCACCAACCTGCCGTTGCTGGCGGAGTATGCACGCACCGGCCTGCCGCTGATTCTCTCGAGCGGCATGTCGGATCTCGCGGACGTGCATCAGGCACTCGAATGCGTCGGCGCGCTGGACGGCTACCCGACGGTACTGCTGGTGTGCACCTCGCAGTATCCGACCGCTGCGCGGGACGCCAATCTGGCGCGCATCACCACACTGCGCGCCGCCTTTCCTGCGATTCCGATCGGCTTCTCGGACCACACGCGCGGGCCGCTGGCAGCGGGGCTGGCGGTCGGGCTCGGCGCAGCGCTGCTCGAGAAACACTTCACGCTGTCGCACGATCTTCCGGGTCCCGATCACTGGTTCTCGGAGGATGCACAGGGCCTGGCTCAGTGGGTGCGCTCGATCCGCGAGGCTGCCGAGCTGCTCGGCAGCCCGCTGGTCCGTCCGACCGCGACAGAGCGTCGCGACCGCCTCGAATACCAGCGCCGCCTCGTGGCCGCCCGCGACATTCGCGCGGGCGAGCTGATCGAGGCAGGCGCTCTCACGCTGCGGCGCGTCGCGGGTGGGCGCGGCCTGCCGCCGTCGTTCCTGAGCCAGCTGGTCGGCCGGCGCGCACCGCGCGAGTGGCGCGCCGGCGAGCCGATCGAGCTTTGAGGCGTACGCATGGATCCACGCGAGTTCAAGCAGCTGCTGCGGGAGACGATCCACAACCAGGACAACCCTTTTCATCCGCTGGTGTGGATCAGCGGCACGCCGCGGATCGGCGCGGGCTGCTACATCGGCCTGTTCTCGGAGGTCAACGCCAAGGGCGCCCAGGTGGTCATCGGCGAGGGCTGCGACATCGGATCGTTCGTCGCCATCAACGTCGCCGACTCGCACCGGCGTTGCATCGGCCTCACCGGCGACAACGTCTGTCGCGACATCCTGATCGGCGATCACGTGTTCATCGGCTCGCATTGCGCCGTGCTGGGCGGGGCCGTGATCGGACATCATTCGGTGATCGGCGCCGGCACCATCGTGCGCCCGGGCCCGATCCCGCCGTACTCGCTCGTCGTCGGTGATCGTGTCCGGCCGGGATACTACCAGGCGCAATGCGCGCGGCAGACGAGCGGCCCGAAGTGATTCCGCACAATCGACCGCAGATCCTCGACTGCGATCGCGCGGCCGTCGAGGCGGTGCTGAGCTCGGGCTGGATTGCGCAGGGACCGGCCGTGCGCAACCTCGAGGATCGCTTCGCGGGTTACTTCGCCGGCGGCGACGCCTGTGCATTCTCGAGCGGCACGGCCGCGCTGTTCGTCGCGCTGAAGGCGCTGGGTGCCGCCCCGGGCGCAGCGGTTGCGGTACCGAGCTACTCCTGCTCGGCGCTGCTCAATGCGGTGTACATGACCGGAGCCGTCCCGCAGGTCGTCGACGTCCGGGCCGACAACTTCTGCCTCGACGTGCAGCTGGTGCGCCGGCAGGCGCCGACCGCGCGCTACATCGTGGCCGTGCACATGTTCGGCGCACCCGCGGACATCGGCGCTTTGCAGTTCCCGAACACCGTTGTGATCGAGGATTGCTGCCAGTGCCTCGGCGGCAGCGTCGCGGGGGTGCCGCTCGGATCGCGCGGCGCGGCCGCGGTGTTTTCCTTCTATGCGACCAAGATCATCACCGGGGGCCAGGGCGGGCTCGTGTGGTGCGGGGCCGATGAAGTCAGCGACCGCGTGCGCAGCTATCGGCAGTTCGACGGCTGCGAGCAGTACGAGCCGCGCTTCAACCTGCAGATGACCGATATCCAGGCGGCACTCGCCGCCAGCCAGATGCAGCGCCTCGAGGCGATACGGGAGCGCCGCAGCGAGATCGGGCGCGCGTACCTCTCGGCGCTGCCGGAGGGCCTCTCCGCTCAGGCAGGGGTCGCAGAGCCCGGGCGCATGCTGCAGAGGTTCGTGGTCGTGGCTCCCGATGCGGCGGCGCGCGAGGCACTGCGCGCGCGCATGGCCGAAGGGGGCGCCGATTGTCGGGTTCCGGTCGAGCGCTTCGAGCTGTTGCACCGCTACCTGCGGCTCGACAGCGCGAGCTACCCCGTCGCGGAGCGGCTCGCGGACACGACGCTCTCGCTGCCGATGCACCTCGGCCTGAGCGAGGCGGATGTCGCGACGGTCTGTGAAGTGCTGCGCAGGTTCCGGCTGTGATCCTCTCGGCGCACCAGCCGGCTTATCTGCCGTGGCTCGGTTACTTCGAGAAGATCGCGCGTGCCGACGTGTTCGTCTTCATGGACACGGTGCAGTTCGAGAAGAACAGCTTCATCAATCGCAACCGCATCAAGACGCCGCAGGGGGCGCAGTGGCTGACGGTGCCGGTGAAGACCAGAGGACACCTGGCGGCGACGCTGCGCAGCACCGAGATCGACGAGACGCAGCGCTGGCGCGACAAGCACCTGCGCAGCATCGCCGTGAACTATCGGCGCGCGGCGCATTTCGCGCGCTGCTTCCCGAAGCTGGAGCAGCTGCTGCGGCTGCCGGAAAACTCTCTGGCGGAGCTCTGCTGGCGGCACATGAGATTCTGGCTCGAGGAATTCGGCGTGGACACGCGCGCGGTGCGGGCGAGCGAGCTCCCGGTGACCGGCACCAAGAGCGGTCTGGTCCTGGCGTACTGCCGTCATCTCGGGGCGACGCGCTACATCTCGGGTACGCTGGGTCGGGACTATCTCCTCGAGAGCGAGTTCATCGCGGCCGGCGTCAGCGTCGAATTCCAGGAGTACAGCCACCCGACGTACCCGCAGCTGTGGGGCCAGTTTCTGCCGCAAATGAGCGTAGTCGATGCCTGGATGAACTGCGGTCCGGAAACGGCCGCGCTGTGGGAGCGGCGCGCATGAACTTCAGCCGCGAATGGGACCAGCGCTACATCGAGAATACGCACATGCTTCGGCATCTGCGCTGGCTCTTCCGACGCTTCGAGCTGCTGCTGCTCGAGGAGAGGCGGGTGCATGCGCACATCCCGGCGAGCGCGGGTGAATTCGCCGCCTGGAACCTGGTTGCGAGAAAGGCACATGACTGAAAAAAGCACTGTTCCCACCCCGGCCGGCAGCGTCGCCATCGTCGCCGCGCACCCCGACGATGAGGTGCTCGGCTGTGGCGGCACGGCGGCGCGACTCGCGGCCGAGGGGCGCGCCGTTCACGTGCTGCTCATGGCGGACGGCGAGGGGGCCAGAACGGGCAGGGCCGCCGCAGGCGTCGCCCGTGAGAAGGTCGCCGCACGCGGCGCGGCTGCGCGCCGGGCCGGCGCGATCCTCGGCTGCGCCTCGGTGGAGTTGCTGACTTTCCCGGACAACCGCATGGATGCAGTGGAGCTGCTCGAGGTCGCGCAGGCGGTCGAGGCATTTGTCGACCGCCACCGACCGTCGCTGGTGCTGACGCATCACTGCGGTGACCTGAACGTGGACCATCGGATCGTCCACGAGGCCGTGAGCGTCGCGTGCCGCCCGCAGCCGGGACATTGCGTACGCGAGCTGCTGTTCTTCGAGGTGCCGTCCTCGACCGAATGGCGTCCGCGGGATGCGGCTGCGCCGTTCGCTCCCAACTGGTTCGTCGAGATATCCGGCACGCTCCAGAAAAAGCTCGATGCGCTCGATGCCTATGCGACGGAGCTGCGGGAGTTTCCCCATCCGCGCTCGCCGGCGGCAGTGCGTGCGCTGGCGCAATGGCGCGGCGCGAGCGCCGGGTTCACCGCGGCCGAGGCGTTCGTGCTCGGCCGCAAGCTGCTGCCAGAGGCCGGCTGAGTCGGCCGGCGCGCACCATGTCCGCAGAGCTCACCAGCGAGGTCGGGAAGGGCACGCTGCCCGAGCCGCGGTCGTCCGCACGGCGGATCGTGGGGTTCGACAGCTGGACCCGGGGCGCACATCACTTCGAGCGACTGATTCCGGCCCTCGCGAGGCGCGGCGCGGTGTTGAAGCTCGTGCATCTGGGGTCGTGGGGCAACGATCCGGGCCGACCGCAGCAGGAACGCATCGGCGAGCTCGAGGTCCGCGATATCTCCGCGTACGGTGACGCGTCGCTCGAAGGGATGCTCGAGGCCGAGTCTCCCGATGTGCTGATCCTGCTCTCCATCGAGACGTTCGCGCATCGCGCCATGCTGCGTTACTGCCGCCAGCGCGCGATTCCGACGCTGCTGCTCTATCACGGGCTGGTGAACGTGCAGGTCACCAGCGACCGGAGGGGGAGCTACGGACCGCGTATGTTGGCGCATGCCATGTTCGTCGCCTCGAAGCTCGGCAAAGTCATGCGCCGCACTCTGCCGTGCTATGTGATGGCGCTGTTGCGCACGCACGCGAGCGGCGGCGACTGGAAGAGATTCATCTGCGATGCGGTGCGCATGGCGCTGGGCCAGTCGGCATACCGCCCGACAGCCGACCCGGCCAGCGATGCGACGGCGACGATGTGCGCGGTCTACACGGAAGCAGACGTGGGGCACGCGATCCACAGTTACGCATTTCGGCCGGAGGATGTGCGCGTGGTGGGCAACCCCGATCTCGGCCGCTTCGGCATGAACGAGCAGCTGCTCGGCAGTCGTCTGGCTTGTGAGCCGCCGGCACCGCTGCGCCTCATGTACATCGATACGGGACTGGTGAACAACGGCCTGATCTTCCGCAACTACGATCAGTTCATTGCCCACCTGACGCTGACCGCGAAAGCGCTGGCGGCCCACGGCGCGCGCATGTCACTCAAGTTACATCCGTCTCACGACGAGGAGCTGCTGCGCCGGCGACTCGCTGGCGTCGGCGTGGAGATCGTCGCGAACCGCGACCTCATGAGCGGCCTGCAGACATCACACGCCTGCATCGTCGAGCCCACCACGCTCGCCATGATTCCGGGACTGCTCGGCATGCCGATGTTCTACGCCGCGTACGGCGAGCTCAGCGTGTTGCGATACGGACCGGTCCTCATGAGCTATCCCCGCGGCCGGCTGCTGAGCGACATTGGCGAGCTCAGGTTGCGGCTGAATGAAATGAGATCGGTGTGCGACGCAGCGGCGACCCGCACCTGGATCAGGCGGAATGCCGGGCCGCTGCCCATCGAGGACATGGCCGAGCGGGTCGCCACCAGCGTGCAGATGCTCGGCGCAGCGCACGGCCGAGTTGCGGCATCGGGCTAGGGCGGTGTGCAACAGCGCGGTCACCGAAAAAC
>JASHTN010000217.1 GCA_030040525.1 Gammaproteobacteria bacterium
GCCGAGCGCGGGCTGACCGCGGCACAGGTGCACGGCACGGGCCCCGCAGGCCGGATCACGGTCGAGGATGTGCTGCATGCGGCGGCGGGCGGCGCGTCGGGTGCCGCGGCGCTGCCGGCCGCCGAGAGCCTAGCCGCTGCGCCGCCTGCGGCGCCCACGGCACCCGGGGCGGTCAGCCGGCGCGTGCCGCACACGGCGGTGCGCCGGCGCATCGCCGGGCACATGGTCGAGAGCCTGCTGCACACCGCCCCGCACGTGACGACCGTGTTCGATGCGGACCTCAGCGCCGTGCTCAAGGACCGCGCGCGCCGCCGCGAGGAGTTTGCGCGCCGCGGCGCGCCGCTGACTCTCACGGCGTACTTCGTCGCGGCGGCGGTCGCGGCTATCCGCGCGGTGCCCGAGTCGAACAGCCGCTGGACGGACGCCGCGCTCGAGATCTACGCCGACATTCACATCGGGATCGCGACCGCGGTCGAAGGCACGGGACTCGTGGTGCCGGTGCTGCGCGATGCCGGGTCGCGTGACCTGTTCTCGATCGCGGCGGGACTCGAGGACCTCGTGACGCGTGCGCGCGCGGGGAAGCTCGCGCCCGCCGACGTGCGCGGCGGCACGTTCACGCTCTCGAACCATGGGGTGAGCGGCAGCCTGATCGCCGCACCCATCATCATCAATCAGCCGCAGTCGGCCATTCTCGGCATCGGCAAGCTCGAGAAACGGCCGGTGGCGGTCGAAGAGGGCGATGAGCAGAGGATCGTCGTCCAGCCACGCTGCTACGTCACGCTGACGCTCGATCACCGGGTGATGGACGGGCATCAGGCGAACCGCTTCATGCGGGTGTTCGTCGGCCAGCTCGCCGGCTGGCCGGCGTAGGCGAGCGGGAGCCCGCGGCAATGTCCCGGCACTCAGCCGCAACCGAGCTCGAGCCCATCGAGCGCGCCAGCCCCGCTGAGCTGCGCGCGCTGCAGTGGCAACGGCTGCAGTGGTCGGTGCGCCATGCGTTCGAGAACGTCGCGCCTTACCGGCGCAAGTGCCAGCTGGCCGGCGTCGGGCCCGCCGACCTGCGCAGCTGCGCGGATCTCGCGCGCTTCCCGTTCACGGAAAAGGACGACCTGCGCGCGAGCTATCCCTTCGGCAGCTTCGCCGTGCCGCGCGCGCAGGTCGTGCGCGTGCACGCCTCGAGCGGTACCACCGGCAAGCCGACGGTGGTCGGCTATACGCAGCGCGACCTCGACACCTGGGCGTCGCTCGTCGCCCGCTCGATCCGCGCGGCCGGCGGCCGCGCGGGGGATGTCGTGCACATCGCCTACGGTTACGGACTGTTCACCGGCGGCCTGGGCGCGCACTACGGCGCCGAGCGCCTGGGATGCACGGTGGTACCGATGTCGGGCGGGCAAACCGCGAAGCAGGTCCAGCTGATCTGCGATCTGCAGCCCGACATCATCATGGTGACACCCTCCTACATGCTGGCGATCGTCGAGGAGTTCGCGCGCCAGGGGCTCGATGCACGCGCGAGCTCGCTGCGCATCGGCATCTTCGGCGCCGAGCCCTGGAGCGAGGCCATGCGTGCCGAGATCGAAGCCCGCGCCGGGCTGGATGCGCTCGATATCTACGGGCTCTCGGAGGTCATGGGCCCCGGGGTGGCGAGCGAGTGCCTCGAGACCAAGGACGGTCCGGTGATCTGGGAGGATCACTTCTACCCCGAGGTGATCGATCCGCACAGCGGCGCGCCGTTGCCGGACGGTGCGCGCGGCGAGCTGGTGCTCACCTCGCTCACCAAGGAAGCCCTGCCGGTGATCCGCTACCGCACGCGTGACCTGACGATGCTCCTGGCGCCGAGCGCGCGGCCAATGCGCCGCATGGCGCGGATCAGCGGCCGCTCCGACGACATGCTCATCATTCGCGGCGTGAATGTGTTCCCGAGTCAGATCGAGGAGCTGCTGCTGAAGCTTCCGGGCCTCGCGCCGCATTATGAGCTCGAGCTCACCCGCGCCGGGCCTCTCGATCAGCTCACCGTCAGGGTGGAGTGTCTGGCGAGCGCGGGCGGGGACGCCGCGCTGCGCGCGCGCCTCGGGGCGGAGCTGCGCGGCAGCATCAAGGCGCGCGTTGGTATCTCCAGCGAGGTGCTGGTCGGCGATCCGGGCTCGATCGAGCGCTCGGCCGGCAAGGCGCGACACGTGATCGACAGGCGCGGCAAGCCGTGAGCGCCTGCCCCGCGCAGCGACCGCCGCCGTCGCCGGTCTTGTATCATTGCAGCCCGATACGGGCCGCACCGGCCCGGAGATCCTGATGTACACCCAGGCGCTCGATACTCACGCAAAGGAGCCGCTGCCGGCCGCCAGCGGCGGCGACGCGGCGCTCGCCGGGCGCTTTCAGGCGCGGATCGATGCCGAGGAGAAGATCGAGCCCAAGGACTGGATGCCCGACGCCTACCGCGAGACCCTGATCCGCCAGATCTCGCAGCACGCGCACTCGGAGATCGTCGGCATGCTGCCCGAGGGCAACTGGATCACGCGCGCCCCGAGTCTCAAGCGCAAGGCGGTACTGATCGCCAAGGTGCAGGACGAAGGCGGGCACGGCATGTACCTGTACAGCGCCGCCGAGACGCTCGGCATCTCGCGGGCGCAGATGTTCGAGCAGCTGCTCTCGGGCAGCGCGAAATACTCGAGCATCTTCAACTACCCGACGCTCACCTGGGCGGACGTCGGCGCGATCGGCTGGCTGGTCGACGGCGCTGCGATCATGAACCAGATTCCGATCTGCCGCTGCTCGTACGGACCGTACGCGCGCGCCATGGTGCGCATCTGCAAGGAAGAGAGTTTCCACCAGCGCCAGGGGTTCGAGATCATGCTGACGCTGGCGCGCGGCACCACCGAGCAGCGCGCCATGGCACAGGACGCCCTGAACCGCTGGTGGTGGCCGTCGATCATGATGTTCGGCCCGAGTGATGC
>JASHTN010000218.1 GCA_030040525.1 Gammaproteobacteria bacterium
AACCCGCAACATCGTGGATCGAGCGGCGCTGGCAGCGTTACCTGCCGGTGCCTATCTGGTCAATATCGCGCGCGGCGAATTGGTGGATGAAGAGGCGGTTTTCTCGGCTCTGGCGACGGGTCATCTCGCGGGGGCGGGTATCGATGCCTATGTCAACGAGCCTGACATCAATCCCCGCTGGCTGGCATTCGAGAATGTTGCCTTGCTGCCGCACCTGGGATCAGCAACCGTCGAGACCCGTCTCGCGATGGGCATGCGGGCCCTGGACAATCTCGATGCGTATTTCCGCGGCGAGCGGCCTTGCGATCAAGTCGTGCCTTGAGTATCGGAGCCGCATATGACTGCAACGCCGTTGCATTCGACCGCTAAAGAGGTCAGCGAACGAATTGGTGCCTTCACTGACTGACAGCTTGCGTATGAGTGGCACATGAGACTGCGGCATTCCATCGCGGCGGTCGCCGGTGCGGTGGCAGTCGCGGCCGGATCTTACCTTGCGTATCCAAAAGTCTTTGGCCCCGCGGTGGCCGTGCAGCGGATCGATTTCAGCCGCGATATTCGTCCCATTTTCAACCAGAGCTGTGTTGCCTGTCACGGCGGCGTGCGCCAGAAGAACGGCGTCTCCTTCATTTATCGCGAGGAGGCCCTGGGCAGGGGAAAGTCCGGCCGTCCGACGATTGTTCCCGGACATCCGGAGAGGTCTGAGCTTATCGCCCGACTCACCACTCGCGACCCGGAGGCGCGCATGCCCTATCACGCGCCTGCGTTGCGCGCCGATCAAATCGAGCTTCTGCGGCGATGGATCAAGGAAGGGGCGCAATGGGAGGAGAACTGGTCCTTCGTGCCACCCAAACCACAAAGCTTACCCGCCGTAAAGGACGCGCAATGGCCGCGACGGCCTCTCGACAGATTCATTCTTGCGCGTCTGGAAGAGGAGGGCCTTCGACCATCAGCGGAAGCCAGCAGGACGGCCCTGCTGCGCCGCGTATCCCTCGATCTGACAGGCTTGCCTCCCACGCCGGATGAACTATCCGCCTTTCTCGCCGATACGTCGTCGGACGCTTACGAAAAGCAGGTGGATCGGCTTCTAGCATCGCCGCATTACGGCGAGCGCTGGGCGGCGATGTGGCTGGACCTCGCCCGGTACGCGGACAGCCGCGGCTACGAGCAGGATCCGGATCGCCCGATGTGGCCTTACCGGGACTGGCTGATCAATGCGTTCAATCAGAACGTGCCGTACGACAGATTCGTGATCACCCAGTTGGCCGGAGACCTGCTGCCAAATGCCACCCTTGACGATCAAATCGCTACGGCGTTCCATCGGCTGACGCCCGTGAACGACGAGGGCGGCACGGACGATGAGGAATTCAGATTGGTGGCCGTCATGGATCGGGTTGCCACCACCTGGTCCGTGCTCAACGGCGTGACGATGAACTGCGTGCAATGCCACTCTCATCCCTACGACCCCATCCGCCATGTGGAGTACTACAAGTTCCTTGCCTTCTTCAACACGTCACGCGACTCTGACTTGACCGACGACTCGCCGACCATGTTGGTCCCCAAAGACCGCACTCGCCGCGGCGACGTTGCGCAGCTTATCGGCGAGGAGTCGCGGCTCTCGCAGGACATTGTGCAACGAGGACGTCGCCTGGCCGGGGACACAGCTTGGGCGCCACTTCCCGTCACGAGGGCGGTGGTGAACGAAGCTCAGGGGCTGGAGCGTAAGATCGCGCAGTTTCAGCTGGGTCGCGCAGCCGGCATCAACCCACGTGATTGGGTGGATCCGACGCCTAAAGGTGTAGATGCATACACGGCGCTTATCTCCGACGCTCAGTCCGATTTGAAGCGTCTCGACCGCGCCGCGGCCCCCCTCCCGCTCGACATAGATCACGGGGAAGCGAGAGTCAGGGCGAACGCGCCAATCTCTTCCCACGTGGTTTATGAAATCTCGACCGGTCCAGCGCCTTCCACCGTGAGGGCGTTGCGAATCGAAATCCCGCCGCTCGATCCAAGCAAGGCGCGCCACACACCGGAAGACGGATTCATCGTCAACCAGATCGATGCCTGGGCTAGTTCCTCAAGGGGCGAGGAACGCAAGATCAGGTTCCGCTATTTCGTGCCGGATTCCACAGAAAACCTGGGATTGGAACTGAAGGCTGTGGGGACGCCCACGGATCATGTGATCGTCTCCCGGGCGGCCGGGGGGCTGCGACCGGCGCTCGGCGCTACTCTGGGTGATCGAACGCTGCCAGTTGGAATCGGCGAGTTCGCAGCCAACACCAAGCTTTTCCAGACGCGCTGGACGATCGCGATTCCGCAAGCTCCGTTGCAGCTGGCGCCTGGAAGCTACCTGAGGGTTCAACTCACGCAGGTGCAGACCATCGCGATGAGGCCGGCGCTCGCGAGACGGGTCAGGCTCAGCACCAGCGCTGACGAGCGCTGGACGGCCCTACTGGACGACTCGACGTTTGTAACGAAGTTGAAGAGTCTCGCAGGCGTCCAAGACCGCTTGGAACATATTGCGGGCGTGCGCTTGCCGGTCATGGCGGAGGAGGCGGCCTACGAGCAGCGACAGACGTTGGAATTCGAACGGGGCAACTTCCTCACCAAGATCGGTCTCGCGCTCACGCCGGATGTGCCGGCGCTTTTTCCCAAATTGCCCGAGCACGCCCCGCGCAACCGCCTGACCCTGGCGAGATGGTTCTTCGCCCCCGGGCAGCCGCTCACCGCACGTGTCGCGGTCAATCGGTTCTGGGAGCAACTATTCGGCACGGGAATCGTTGAGACTCTGGAGGATTTCGGCAGCGTGGGTCAACCCCCTAGCCATCCGGAGTTGCTGGACTGGCTGGCGTTGCGTTTCCAGAACGATCTGCACTGGGACATCAAAGCGCTGTTACGCGAGCTGGTGACCAGCGCGACCTATCGGCAGCAGGCGAAGACCACGCCGACCCTGCTGGAGCGGGACCCTGGCAACCGCCTCCTCGCTCACGGACCGCAGCAACGCCTTACGGCGGAGATGATTCGCGATCAGGCGCTGCTGGCAAGCGGATTGCTCAACGAGGCCATGGGTGGACCGCCTGTGATGCCACCACAGCCGGCCGGCTTGTGGGCGAATCTCTCCAATAACGCCCAGTGGATCGATGCCACCGGGCCGGATCGCTATCGACGCGCGATCTATACCTACGAAAAGCGTTCCACGCCTTATCCGAGCTACGTCACCTTCGACGGGCCTGATCACGTGGTGAGCTTGGTGCGCCGTATCCCGACAAACACGCCGTTGCAAGCGCTGGTGACATTGAACGACCCTGTTTATCAGGAGGCCGCTGAGGCTTTGGGTAAACGCATGTTGGCGACCAGGGCGCCCGCCGCTTTGCCGACCAAGGACAAAGGGTCGGTGAGCGACGCTGCTCTGCTGGATCTGCGACTGAATTTTGCGGCGCAGTGTGTGTTGTCGCGTGACCTATCGCAGCAGGAACGCGCGGCGCTGGAGCGTTTCTATGCGGATGCCAGGCGGACGGCGTCGGGTACTGGACCGAAAGGCCATTCCAGGGCTGGATCCCAGGAGCCCCGGCGTTCCCCGACCAGTGAGCTCACGGCGCTCACGTCAGTTGCCAGCATTCTGCTCAACCTTGATGCCGCCCTTACGAGGTGATGCTATGGCCAAAAGCGACAAGCCGCTGGGGACATCGCCCGACCATTATTCGGTTAGGGTCGGCGGCTTGACAGCAGCTACCGAGGTGCAACAGCGATTGCTGCAGGCTCAGACGCGGCGACACTTCCTGGGCACCTGCGCCACGGGCCTTGGCGCGATGTTCTTTGCGACGATGCTTGGCGGCCGAGCCTCGGCGGGTAGTGCCGCTGCGAGCACGGGAGGGGAGCCGCGCCTGAATTTCGCCCGTGATCCGGCGCGGCCGCTGGCGCCCCTGCCACCGCAATTTACCCCCAAAGCGCGGCGCATAATCTATCTGCACATGACCGGCGGTCCCAGCCAGCTCGAGCTTTTCGAGCACAAGCCGGTCTTGACGCGGTTCGATGGGCGGGATTGCCCTGCTTCCTTTCTGGCGGGAAAGCGCTTCGCATTCCTCACCGGAACGCCGAAGCTGCTCGCCTCACAATATCCCTTCCACCAAGCTGGCAAGGACGGGAACTGGATTTCTGACCGGCTTCCTTACCTCGAGCAGCACATCGACGATGTTTGCTGGATCCGGTCCATGCATACCGACCAGTTCAACCATGCCCCGGCACAGTTGTTGATTCTGAGCGGCAATGCGCGGCTCGGCTATGCCTCGGTGGGCTCTTGGGTCACTTACGGCCTTGGAACAGAGAATCAAAATCTCCCGGGTTTCATCGTGCTGCTCTCAGGAGGCACGATTCCGGACGCCGGCAAGGGGCTGTGGGGAGCAGGCTTCCTGCCGAGCGTCTACCAAGGAGTTCAGTGCCGACCGCGCGGCGCACCGATTCTCTATCTCGACAATCCGCCGACAGTCAGCCGTGCGCTACGACGGCGCATGCTCGATGTAATCGACGAGATCGATCGGCAGACTCACGCGGAATTCGGTAACCCCGAAACCGTCACACGTATCGCTCAATATGAGATGGCCTTTCGGATGCAGCTGGCTGCCAGCGATGCGATGGACATTCACCGCGAGCCTGCGGCCGTCTTGGCGCGGTATGGAGCCAAGCCCGGGGAATCAAGCTTCGCCAACAATTGTCTGGTCGCCCGCCGCTTGGCCGAGCGGGGGGTGCGGTTCATTCAGCTCTATCACGCCGGCTGGGACTCGCATGGCCAAGCAGCGAGTTTCGCGCTCAATCCCGGACTTGGATTCGCCGATCGCTGCCGCGACGTCGATCAGCCGACCGCCGCTCTGATCGAAGACCTTAAACGTAGCGGGATGCTGGAAGACACTCTGCTCGTGTGGGGTGGCGAATTTGGCCGTACCTCCATGCGGGAGAACCGCGGTGGCCAACTGATGAAATGGGTAGGACGTGACCACAATCCGTCCGCCTTCACCGTTTGGATCGCCGGCGGCGGGGTGAAGGCCGGCATGAGCTACGGAGAGACGGATGACATGGGTTATGAGGTGGTCAGGGATCGCGTCGAAGTCCGCGACCTGCACGCGACGATGCTGTATCTGCTGGGATTCGATTACCACAAGCTCAATTACCCTTACCAGGGACTGGAACAGAAATTGACCGGTGTCAACCCGGCACGCGTGGTTGCGGAGATTCTCGCGTGAGACTCCCGTTCGTTGCGTGACTGCAGCAAGCGTCAAAGTACCGGCTTACCGGTTCCGACTGTCGCTGGCGGCTTACCTCGTCTGTGTCGTCGTGACGACCGCGCTCTTAACTGGGGTGATGATGCTGTTCAGGCCCGCACTGGCTTACTCCGTACGAGAGCTGCTTGGACTGGAACCACACCCGCGAGCAACGCCCGGTTCGTTCTATACCGTGCGGGTAGCGCCGGTACTCGAGGAGCACTGCACCGCTTGTCATGGCAAGAACAGGCAGAAGGCGAAATTGAGGTTGGACAGCTACCCCGCGATACTGCGAGGTGGCAGAGACGGGCCTGTCATCGAAGCGGGCAACCTGCACGACAGCGAGCTGTTCTCGCGGATTACGCTGCCTGCGTCTGACGACAGGGTCATGCCGCCAAGCAGCAAGCCGCCAATGCCCGCCGATGATGCAACCATCATCCGATTGTGGATTGCAGCCGGAGCCTCGGGCGTGCTGCCCGTCTCGCAGATCAAGAACGCTCCCCCGCCAGTGGCCAAAGTCAAGTTCGTGGAAGTCGACGAGGCGGCCGTCGAGAGAGCACGCGCCGGACAATCCGAGCTCGTGAGGCGGCTGCAGAAGCGCTACCCAGGCATCATCAACTACGAGTCGCGCATGTCGGCCAACCTCGAGGTCGATGCATCGCTGTTGGGAGCCTCGTTTGGCGATGCCGATCTCAGGCAGCTAGCGCCCCTGTCGGATCACATCGTCTGGGCGGACTTCTCCGGTACGGCGCTGAGTGACGCCTCAATCGAGGTCATATTGACCATGAAGAACCTCCGGGCTTTGCGCCTGAATAATCTTCACCTCAGGAATTCCACGATCCTGCCACTCAGCTCGCTCAAAGGTCTGCGCTCATTGACGGTCGTGGGAACTCCGATCGCGGCAGAATCCATCTCGACGCTGAGAACAGAAGGAGTCAGGGTCTACGATGGCAACAACGGCTAAGACTCTGCAAAGCTCGAACGCTGACCGCAGCCGCGCGAGGGAGGCGAGCGCGGGGGCCCGCGTGCGTGTATGGGACGCGCCGGTACGCCTGTTTCATTGGACAGTTGTAGGCCTTGTCGGGACTTCATGGGTCACGGCGGAGAATCATCTGCTCACGGTGCACCTGTGGGCCGGGGCAGCGTTGCTCGCATTGGTCATTTTTAGGGTTGCGTGGGGTTTTCTGGGCTCGACGACGGCACGGTTCAGTAACTTTGTCGCGCCGCCCAGGAGCGTCTTCCGCTATGTTCGGGCCCTGATGACTGGTGACAGGCCGCTGCATGCGGGGCATAACCCGGCCGGTGGATGGATGG